>VBOW01000043.1 GCA_005893275.1 Candidatus Eisenbacteria bacterium
AGCAAGCAGGGCGGAGGGGTCGTCCACAAGGGCCAGATCTGCCTCCGCGGATTGGGCTGCCCGAACGGCACCCGGGAGCTTGCGGAATATTCTTCGCTGACCGTCGACAACGAGGGTTTCCCGAACATCATCTATGAAGCGGACATCATCAACGGCGTGAATCCGCCATCAACCGCGGCCATCTGTTTCTTCACGAAGGCTGTCAACCGCCCGCTAGGGAACAGCACAGGGGTGACCGAGCTCGATTGCCACGATCCCGCCGTGACCCAGTTCGGCGGATGGCACGATATCGACGATGACCGTGCCACCGACGGCCACTACTGCCGCAATGTCGGCGCGAACAAGAAAAATCCGCAGGCCTACCTCGAATTCCACTACACGGGAACGCAGGTGGATCTCGAAATCGCGCGTGGACCGCGCGGCGGGAACGCGGAGGTCCTGATCGACGGAACATCGAGAGGGATCGTGAGCTTCAACCGCCCGCCTTCCGATCCTTTGCATCCGGATCAGTCCGGGAAGAGGGATCTTACGTTTGGGGAGTTCGCAAGCTTCTCGACCCCCGCCGGGGCCCACATCTTCCGGCTCAACGCGATGAACGATGCCACCAGCCCGGGCGACATGCTCTACGTGGACGGCTTCGTCATCACCGGAGGGACCGCGTCGGGCGGAGGCAATGCTAGCGAGAGCACGATCACCTTTACCGGCACCGCCCCATCGGGAATCGGAGGGACGCCCGGGATGATGGTGGAGCACGTCACAACCACGGAAAAAGCGGAGCTGATCGAGGGAGTGCTCGAGGTTCCAGAGGAGGTGTTGACAGGCCGTGAGCTCAAGATCTTCAATCCGCTGGGCGGGCTGCTCGGCGACGCGGCGAATCTTCTCCCGACCGGCTCGCTCCAGGTGATTCCCACCGCTCCGGGAACCTACGCGGTCGCGGTCGTGAACAACAGCGGCGCGGCGATGCCGTACACGCTTCGGGTGGTGACGACCAATGCGACCTCGGGGCGTCTGGCAGCGGCGCTTCCGCAGTCGGACGACACGCACGCTTCGCACAGCGCGATAGCGGATCCCGTGGATGGTCAAGCGGTCATGCGATACGCCCTGGAGCAGGCGGGACACGTCGTGATCCGCGTCTACGACATATCGGGACGGCTCGTTCGCACGTTCGCGGAGGATCAAGCCGCCGGAAACTACGGCATCAGCTGGGATGGCCGACTCGCCGACGGACGCCGGGTCCCGAGCGGCATCTATTTCTATCGCGTGGCATTGCCCAACGGGAAAGAGACGGTGCAGAAGACCGCGATTCTTCGTTAGTTCGTTAGTCCGGCCTCACGGGGGGGTCGAGGAGAGGGGGCGCGGTGGATAGGAGATCGCGCCCCCTTAGGATCCAGTGCGCCGCGTCGCCGCAGCGGCGTGGAATCGTGATATTTCCGTGGCCATCAGCCGCTCTTCAGATCCCCCCAGCACGAGGCCTCCCGCGATGAACCCCTAATCCGCCGCCCCCCCGCGTGGCGCTCCGTCTACGCCTTCCACACTTGGTATTGCGCGCATTTTGAGGTATTTCTCTGGCGTGATGGGGTCTGGAAAAGTGGCGCCTGATCCAGTCGAGATGTCGCGCCGCCTGCGCGAGCAGGCGCTCACCGTCAGGCCCGACGAGCTGGGTCTCGCGCCAACCACGGCGCGGCAGCACGTCTGGGGCGTGCTCATGGAGCTGGGGTACCCGCAGGCGGTGGCGACGCTCGTGGCGCTCGGCGATGGAACCACGAGCCTCTACATCAGCACGGGAGGTGGCATCATCGGCGCGGGGGAGCATCCGCCCGTGCGCGCCGCGGCGGAGAGATTCCTCGGAGCCATCGAATCTCATCTCGCCGGGTTCCAGCCCGCCGCGGAGACGCCGCTCCCGCAAACCGGGCGGGTGCGGTTCTACGTGCGCACCTTCACCGACACGCTCGGGGCGGAAGCGGACGAGCAGGACCTAGGACACGGCCGCCACCAGCTCTCCCCGGTCTTCCACGCCGGCCACGCGGTCATTACCGAGATGAGGCTCGCCTCCGAGCCGCAAGGGGCGAAATAGGCGGATCAGGATCTCCCGTCGAGGAGCGCCCGGCCTCGCGCGGTCAATGTCACCTCGGCCCCACGCGCGGGCCCGTCCCCGCGGACGACCACAATCAGCCCCTCCGCCAGCGCATCGTCCCACACGGGTTGCCGGGGGCAGTTGCTCCGCCAAGCCTCCATGGCCTCCGCATAGGTCCGGGGCCGGCTCGAGATCCAGGTGAGCAGCTCCAGGGTCAACGGACTCAAGGCCTCGCTCATCTGGACACTCATCCCTCCTCAGAACGCGAACAACATGCTCGCGATCGCGGTCGCTTGGTCTTGCTTCGGCCCGCTGTGGGCGTCGAAGATCACCTGGTCCGAATGGTCAAAGCGTAGGTCGCCGCGAATCACAAGGCCGGGCGACGGGCGGAGCTCCGGGGTCAGCGTGATCTCGCTCAAGCGTTGGCTCAGGCCGGTTCGCACGCCGTCCCAATCGCCGAATTGCTCCGCCCGCCCTATGAAGGAGAGATTCCCGGTGAGGCGGATGCGCACGTACGCGGCCGCGCCGTCCCAGCGCGCGACCTCCCCCGGCAGAAATCGATTTCTCTCCCTACCGTGATCCAGGTTCAGGCCCAGCGACACCCTACCCTCGGGCTTCCACATCGCCACGAGATCGAGCAGCGTCCGCGGGTCGCGGCTGTTGTCGGGCCGCTCTGCGCCGTACATTCCGTTGAGGATCACCGTCCACCCCGCGGCCGGCGTGAGACTCAACTGCGCCCCGACGGACTTTTGCTGATTCCTGTCCGTCGCATCGTCCCAACCGTTGACCACGAGGACCGTGCCCGAAACGCGGTCGCTGAATGCGCACGCGGCCCGAATCCCAGTGTGCGTGAAGGGGATCGCATAGCCGAAGAGAAGCGACCGCGTGACGTTGTCGTTCCAGCCGTCGTAGCCATCGATCACTTCGTAGCCGAAATGCGTGACGAATTTCCCGAAGTCCAGCCTGAGGCCCCGGCCCGCGTTCGCGAGATAGGCCACGTAGGCCTGTTGGAGATCGATGTCCTGCCCGCTTCCGAGCGGATCGCGGAAGAGCCCCGCCGCGGCTGTGACGCGGGGGATCGAGCCGCCCGCCGCGACGTCCACGCGGAAGCCTGCATCGCCGGCGTGCGGCGTGGGCTTCTGCAGCACCAGCTCCGCGACGTCGACCTTGAACGATTTGTCGTCGAAATCGAAGACCCGGTAGCCGTTCACAGGAAAAAGCGGACGGTTGAGGTTGTACGAGTAGCTGGAGGAGACAAATCCATTTACCGAGATCGCCTCATACCATGGCCGGGTTCCCGTGGAGTCCTGGGCCTCGGCCCGCGACACCGAGCCGATACTCAGCCCCGCGAGGATCGCGAGCACCGCGAGGCCCGCGAGAAGCAACCCGCCGCCGCGTGCGCCCACGCTACACCGCCTCAAGGTACGCCTTCTCCCCGTGCAGGGATTCGTCCAGGCCGGCCTCTTCCTCCATGGCGCTCACACGGACCGGCGTTACCTTGTCGATCAGCCAGAGCATTGCGTACGTGAAAACAAAGGCCCATGCCGAGGAGAGCAGGGCCGCGGCGCACTGCTTCAGAAAAAAGGCGGGGTTACCCGAGAAGAGTCCGTTGGTGCTCGAGGGGTTGAAGGCCCGGGTCGCGAACATGCCGAGCATCACGATCCCCAGAGCCCCCCCGACGCCATGCACGCCCCAGACATCGAGCGCGTCGTCGAGGCCGCTCCGGTTCTTGAGCGCCACGGCGTAGTAACACACCACGCCGGAGACCACGCCGATAAGCACCGCCGTGGCGGGCGAGACAAAGCCCGCCGCGGGCGTCACCGTGGCCAGCCCGGCAACCGCCCCCGTCAGCAGGCCGACGAATTTGGGCTTGCGGGACAGCAACCAGTCCACCGCGAGCCACGCGATGGCCGCGAAGGACGCGGCGAGATCCGTATTGAGGAAGGCCACCGCGGTCGTCCCGTCCACGCGGAACTCGCTCCCCGCGTTGAAGCCGTACCATCCGAACCACAGGAGGCCCGTTCCGAGCGCCACGAGAGGGATGCTGTGCGGGCCGTGATCCTTCATGCGCCGCCGGCCCACGAAGAGCACCGATGCCAGGGCGGCCATTCCCGCGATGTTGTGCACCACGATCCCGCCGGCGAAATCCAGGACGCCCCACTTCTGGAGAATCCCGCCGCCCCAGATCATGTGCACGAACGGGAAGTAGACGAACAAGAGCCAGGCCGTCAGAAACAGCATGTAGGCCTTGAACGAGACGCGGTTGGCGAAGGCTCCGGTGATGAGCGCGGGCGTGATGATGGCGAACATCATCTGATAGGCGCAGAACACGACCATGGGGATCGTATTGTTCGGCGAGGGCGTGTGGAGGTTGACATGGCGCAGGAAGGCCATGTGCATGTCGCCGATGACTCCGCCCGAGCCGCCGCTGAAGCAGAGCGAGAATCCGCACACCCACCAGAGCACGGTGGTCCAGCCCATGGACACGAAGCTCTGGATCATGATCGCCAGGACGTTCTTCCGGCCCACCAACCCGCCATAGAAGAAGGCCAACCCGGGCGTCATGAGCATGACCAGGCTGCTGCACAGCAGCATGAACCCGGTATTGCCAGTGTCGAGGTGAAGCATGGGATCCCCCCTGCTACGAGAGAGAGCTGACCCGTGGGCGACCGGGCATGACGGTGCGGCCGGCCACGCTACCCGCGGGGGGCGCGTTTGTCAAATATGGGCTTCTGGTTTGGTTTAAGGGGCGAAATAGGGCGGATCAGCTCGGCGGAGCACTCAAAACAACCCCTCCACCACGAAGAGATCATTCAGCCGCTGGGCGTAGCTGTAGGCAAAGGACTGCTCGTCGCCCGACATCTGCACCCGGGTCAGCCCCTCGACGCCGGTCGGATCCGACGGCGACAGCTCCTTCCACAGCTTCCGCTCGCCGGTCGCGACATCGATCCGGAATACCTTCGCGGGAAGCTCGCCCCGCGTGAACGAATAGAGCGCCTTGCCGTCGGCGCTCCAGCCAATGGCGCGATCGTTCGTGGGGTAGCCCGGCACCGGCTTCGGCGCACTACCATCAACAGGGAAGAGCATCATCTTTCGATCCGGCCCCTGGGCGGCGACGAATCCCCCATCGGGGGAAACGCGTACGTCGGTCGAGCTGATGCCCTCGTCGGAGAAGGCCTCGTGTTTTCCGGTCATGATATCCACCTTGTAGAGCCGGGTTCCGCGCCCGGGCTCCTCGCCTAGGACGCAGATCGTCGATCCATCCGGGAACCACTGGGCGTTCTGCATGTCGAGACCCTCGGTCGGGATGGTCCGCGCCATCCCCGCGCCGCAAGGCAGGAGATCGAGTCGCCCGGGATGTCCCACGCCCGCGAGCGCCCACTGTCCGTCGGGCGAAAGATCGAAGCAGATGTTGCCGTCCCCGAGGCGTACGGCCGGGGAGCCATCGGTCCCCCGCATATAGACCGACTGATGTTCTCCCCCGCCGACGCCGGTCTCATCGAAGAGCATCCGCGCGCCGTCGCGGGACAGCGCGCGCACCAGCGTCCAGTCCAACCACGTGAGATCGCGCGGCTGCGATTCCCCCGCCGGCAGGAACTGTGTCCTCGCGCGTTCGTTCTCGAGGATGATGAGTCCCGCGCCCTGACGCGAGACATCCATCAAGGTCATGTGCCCGGGGACCTCGAGGATCGGCCGCTGCACGCCCTCGAGCGAGACCGCGTAGAGCGACCGCCCCACACCGCTCTTGAACGCCGTGAAGAGGATCTCCGCCCCGTCCGGAGACCAGGCCAGCCCGCGCGCGCTCGTCCAACCGGCCGAAAGGGTCTTCACGTTCTTGCTCAGGTCCACGGCGGAGACCGCGCCCATATCGTCACCGCGATAGGGATGGTCGAGGAACGCGATGTGGTTTCCCTTGGGCGAGACCCGTGCGTGGCTGATCCAGCCGGTCGTCTGGTAGAGGACGGTCCCCATCGGGAATTCAATCCGGGTCACGCCGGCCTCTTCGCGGACGATCGCGAGCTGGCGGCCGTCCGGGCTCCAGTCGGCCTCATACACGCCGTCCAGCAGCTCGCGCGCGGCCCCGGCGCCGACCGGCATGCGCGCGAGCATTCCGGTGTAGATGAACCCCCCAAGCGTCCGGCGCCGGAGTGAGACCGCCATTTCTCCGGAGGGCGCGATGGAGAGAAGGTCAGTTTGCGGGAATCCCAGCGCGCGTGATTCGGGGCTTCCCGGGTACGCCCAGAAAAGCTCGACCGGCCGCCCTTCCCACGCCGCCCCGTAGCAGATGGCCTGGCCATCCGCCGCGAACCGCGCGGAGTGGATGGAGCCCTCGCGGTAGGTGGTGCGGCGGAATGTGTGGCGGCGGATAGGCGCGGCGTCTGGGCCCTCGGCCGCGGACCCGCCGGCGGCGCCTCGCCTCGCATGCGCCGCCTTCGAGTCCACGAGCGAGAGCGCGAACGCCAGGTCGCTCGCGGACTGGAAGCGGTCGCCTGGGGCCTTCTCGATGCAGTGCGCGATGATCGCGCCCACGCTCGGGGCGGCTTCCTCGATTTCGTTCGCGATGTGCGCCGGCTCGGAGTTGAGGATCGCGCTCATGCGATCGGCGTGCGATGGCCCGTCGAAGGCGCGGCGTCCCGAAAGCATCTCGTACAGGATCGCGCCCAGGGTGAAGATGTCGGTGCGGTGGTCGGTGGCCTGATCCCGGACCTGCTCCGGCGACATGTAGCTCGCCGTCCCGAGGATCGTCCCCGTCATCGTGAGGCTCGCGAGGACTGAGCCCGTCTTGTCACGCGCCGGCGTCGCGGCGCCTTCGGTGGAGCCGGCCGGCTGGAGCAGCTTCGCGAGCCCGAAGTCGAGGATCTTGACGTGGTCGCCCGAGAGGATCATGAGATTCTCAGGCTTGAGATCCCGGTGCGCGATCCCCTTCGCGTGGGCCGCCGCGAGGCCGCGGGCGATCTGGATCGCGTAGTGGACCGCCTTGCGCGGCGGGATCGGGCCCGAGGCAAGGCGGGTTCGAAGGTCTACGCCGTCGAGCAGCTCGCAGACGATGTAGGGAAGACCGCCGCCGTCGCCGGCGGTCGATCCGACGTCGTGGACCGCCATGATGTTCGGATGGTTGAGCTGCCCCGCCGCCCGCGCCTCGCGCTCGAAACGGCGCAGCCGGTCCTGGTCCTCGGCCAGCGATTTGGGCAGCACCTTGACCGCGACGTCCCGCTGGAGCCGCGAGTCCCGGGCGCGGTACACCTCGCCCATCCCGCCCGCGCCGAGCAGCGTCTGGATCTCGTATGGGCCCAGGCGTGTGCCGGGGGAAATGGTGTGGGGCATCACTCCCGTGTGCCCTTCGCCGGGGCCGGCGGGGCCATAAAAGCGCTGACCTCCGCATGCGAGATCGTATCCGCCGCGAACGTGAACGTCCCCTTCTCCTTCACTTCGCGCGCGGCTCGCAGGAAGGCCCCCAAGGCGACACGCGCGAAGGTTCCGCCCACGCTGATCCGCTTCGCTCCGGCAGCGGCCAGCTCTTCGAGCGAATAGGTATC
>VBOW01000044.1 GCA_005893275.1 Candidatus Eisenbacteria bacterium
TCTGACCCGCTCGATCGCAGCTGGATCGCGTGCTTCTTGAACATCTCGTCGAAGGCGAGGGCCACGTCGGCGCCGATGAAGTAGACCGTGCCTCCGGCTTTGAACGCACTGCTCTGCTTCACCTCGGACCAGTCGATCGTGAGATCGGCGTCGTACGCTTCCGACAATCCTTCGAAGGTCATGTCGAACACCAGGGAAACATCCGGCGTGTTCATCTGGAAGCTTTGCATGAGGAGCGAGGCGCGTTCCGGATCCAGGTCGAAGGAGAGCGCGAGGCGGTTTCCCTCGAGGACGGGCGCGCGCCCGGTCGCGATGACCGCGTGCTCGATTTTCTCCGTCACCGGTCCCCCTTCGGCGTTGGCGGACCCCGCGGAGGCGCTCTTCAAGATGGAGGAGACGAGGGTGTAGCGGCCCTCCTGGAACACGATTGGGCCCCGGATCACGATCTCGTTCTTCTTGTACCGTTCCCGCAGCGCTCTCTCCGCATCCCGGATGAGGGACTGCGGCGTGTCGAGGAGCACGAGGAAGGTGAGAATGCCTCCCCCCTTGGCCTCGGTGATGGTCGCCGCGCGCGCGCTGTCCGCGGTCGCGTTCACCACGTAGCGCACGAACGAGAACTGCGGTCGGCCCTGATCGTCCGTGGCCAGCCGCGCCCCCGCGGGAAGGTAGACGTACTGGAGTGAATCGCGGGCGACGGGGAAGCACCAGAGCCCCGCCGCGCGCACGCCGCGATCCATCAGGACCTGCTGCGCGTCAGCGCCTCGGGGCACTAAGAGCGCCGCGGCCATGATGATGAGGGCGGAGGCGTGTCGCGTCACGGACCGACCCCCGGCGCCCCCGGCGCCACGGTTCCCGTCGAGCCCAGGGTCTCCGGCGGCGTGAGGAAGAGGTAGTCGGAATCGAGGATCTCCAGCTTCCCTTCCTTCGAGCCGTTCTTCGCGTGCCAGGTCACTCGGTAGGCGACCTGGGAATCCTTGTCATGGATCAGCGCGATCTTCGAGGTCGGGGTCGTGTCGGCCGCCCGCAGCGTCACCCGCTTCATGACACGCGGTTTTCCGGCCAGGATGGTGGCGAATTCGACCACAGCGGTCGCGATGCCACGATCCCCGAAGAGGGAGCGGTCTGCCTCGATCTCCACGACCCGCTTCTCGAACGGAGGGGTCAGGGAAAGCGCCGCATCGGAGCCTTTCGTCCACCGGTCCTGGCTCGCCGGCACCGAGACCGTCGGCCCTCCGCGCAGGCTCCAGCGGACCTGGTATTCGTACGCGGTCCAGTCCTCGGTGGTCATGCCGAGGCGGGGGAAGGCAACGTTCTGTGTGGTCTTTCCCGCCTCGACGTCCGCGCGGTTGAACGTGATCGCCTTCGTGAAGGGAGCCTTGCCCGGGTAGTTCTTCCGAAAATTCACCGTGACGAAGTTGAGCGCGTCCTGGAAGGAGTCGATGTAGTCGCCGTCGACCTGGAAATACACGGGACGGAATTCGAAGGCGGCGTCGGCCAGATTCACGACGCGGAAGTAACGCTCGTCCTGACCCATCGCGTTGTATAGGCCGCCCAGGTTTCCCGCAGTATCCAGCGGAACCTTGATGGTCGACTTCTTGCTCAGGTTCAGGATGAACTTGTTCTGGCGGATGTCCCTCCGGTTCTTCAGCACGTACTGGTTGTCGGTGTAGTACTTGGTGTCCTCGCTTCCGCCGAATACGCTGGAGAACCAGCCCCGCTCCTGCCGACCCTGGATCTGGTTCGCCTCGACCGCGGCTTCACGCTGCGGATCCGCGGCCCATCCGGTCTTGGAGTCGAACATCAGCTCCACCAGCTTGTCGGTCACGAGCTGGAGCACGCCGGCCATGTCGTCGGCCTTGACGCCGAGCCCCGCAGTGCGGTCGAGCACCTCGATCTTGAGCGTGCCGTCCCGCTGCAGATTGTCCACGGCCTGCCGGAGCTGGGTCTTGGTGTAGTCCCTCTGCACGTTCGTGGTCGTGCTGAAGTGCTGATAGACGGTCGAGACATCGGCCGTGATGCGCGCGTTGTATCCCTCGACCGCGGCCTCGTAGTAACCGTGGACCGCAACGGAGATGTCGGAGGTGGGGCTGGTTAGGGAATTCCACAGGAGGGTCGCGCCTTCCTGTTTCAGGAGCGCGGCGACCACGGCCTTCGATCCGGGCATGAGCGGCGCGCGCCCCGACGTGACGACGGAGCGGGTGAATCCTCCCTCCGCCTTGTTCGAGAGCACCGCCGAGACGACCTCGAAGGAGCCCATTCCATCCTCACCGTCCTTGATGGACTGCATGAGCGGCACCGGCCCGAGCACGCGCGCACCAGCGACCTTGGCGCGGAGCGCATCCTCCACCTTCCGGACCACGGGGTCCGGCAGCGTGAATTCGACCAGCGCGTGGAACAAGCCGCCGTTCGTCCCTCCCGCTTGGTCCACGTACTTGAGGCAGAGGAATTCGAAGGTCGAATCCTCCTTCATCGCGAGTCGTGGAAACTGGGGGAGGTAGTAGTAGGCCGTGGGATCGTCGCTGTCCTGAAGGAGCTGGACGCCCAGGACCGCACGCGAGCCCTTGTCGTAGTTGACCAGAGCGGACGCCGACCGGGGGCCGGCGAAGGTGAGCAGCAAAACGGCGAAAAGCGCTCGCTTCATCGGGGTTACCTCGCGGCTAAGGGCCAAGAATGGAACGGACGCCTGCGTCTTTGGCCGGCGTGGTGACATCGAGGATCTCGGACCAGGTCGCGCGCTCGCGCCAGGCGCTGGAGCGTTCCATGCCGTCCAGCTTCACTTCGCGGGTGCGGTAGCGATATGGCCGATCCAGCCGGACGGCGACGGGAAAACGGATGCTTGCGGAGTAGAGATCCGACTGCTCGCGCTGAAACCCGGTCTCGAGCTTCACGCGCTTGCCACCCACGCCCTCGGCATCGATCTCGACGCGTTTTTCGGCGAGGTCGGGCCGAAGCTCGTTATTGAAGTCGTAGCAGTAGACGTCGAGGGCCGCGTACCCCGGAGGCGCCCGGTCGTTGAGATCCACGCGGCGCATGAGGTCGGGGAAACGCTTCACATCCAGGCCGATCTCGATCGCCCCGGCGCGGATCACGTGGGTGCGCACCGAATCGAGGGTGGCACCCCCGGTGCCCGTGCGCGGACCGCTCAGAGCGAGTTTCAGCTCCTCCACGATCGCGGGGGAGCCGGTCAATTCTCCTGCCCCCGCGTCGGACGCGAGCGCGTCGCCGAGGAAGGCGTACCCCAGACTCAGATAGACCTGGTCCTTCTCGAGCGCGGCGCGGAAGGCCTGGGCGGTCAGCGAATCCAATCCCACGGTGTAGACCCGTTCCGTCCACGTGCCGCCGGCCCCCTCCCCCTCGCCTGCCGCCTCGAAGCGGCCGGGCGGAAGGGAGGTCGTGTCGCCGCCTATCGCGGCGTACACGAGCGCGGTCGCGATCTTCTTCACGGGGAAGGGACGCAGATCGGCCGGAGCGCCGGGGCCTCCCAGCTCGCGCGCAGCACGCGTCAGCTCTTCGGCCGGGACGCGCGGGAGGCGCACGGCGAAGGTGACGAGGCTCTTGTGGAGAATCATCCCGCGATCGCGCGCCACAGCGCTCCCCGTGTAGCGCGTCTCGAGGAAATGGAAGTCGGGCTTCCCATCGGGCGTTGTGATGACCGCGATCTCCGCGGGGGTGTAATAGAACCGGTTCGGGCGGGAGTCGTCCGCGTAGACCGTGAGTGTTCCCACCGAGCGCTGCGTCTTCCAGTCCGGCGCGGCGATCGCCCGTGCGGGCAGAAGCGGGCCGACGAGAACCGTCACACACAGGACGAGCGGTAACGCCGCGCGGTTCATCTCGACCCCGCCGGCCCCGGCAGGGACCCGAACGCCTCTTCCAGCTGATGCCTTCCGATGGCCAGCCGGAGATCGTCGCTCGGGATCCATCGAGTCGCCCTGTAGGTGGATCCATCCTTCATCGTGAGGGTCAGGAAGTATTCGAACAGGGGATCGCCGGGCACCGACTCACCCACCTGGCGCGACCCCAGATAGATGGGGCCCAGCACGAAGTCCTTCCCGTCGGATGCGAGCACGACGGTGCGAGTCTGCGAGTCATGGGATTGCGGATCGAAGTACCGCGAGCGCACCTGTGCTGCGATCTCATATCCGCCGGCGTCCGCGAGGGGTGTGATCGTATGGAACGTGATCTGCGAGGGGCCGCTGGTCGAGACGCCTCCCGTGATCGAGCGGATCACCGTTTCGTCGCAAGGCGCGCACGTGGCATCCACGGCATATTCCAGCCAGACCCGTTTCGCCTGGGATTCGATCCATCCCGGCACCGAGCCCGCCACCCACTGAGCGCGCCCCTGCGGAGGGACGACCGTGCTCGACAGGTCCCACGAGTACACGATGGGACGCGAGGACGAGTCGAGGACCAGCGCGTTCAGGTACTTGAGCTTGATCGGATAGAGCGTCTGGTTTCGCCACATCTCCGCGCGGTTCCAGCGGAACGGACCGAAGGTGACGAAGTCCGCAAGCCGGATCCGGAGCGGCACATCGATCGGCGGCAGCTTCCCCCCCGAGGGGAAAAGCGTCACGCGGCCGCTGATCCCCACATCCTCCACCAGCGCCTGCTGCAGATTTTCCTTTGTAACCGGATCGGCCAGCCAGGAAATATCGATCTGACCGAGGAAATCGGAAAGACCGGTGACCGCGATCTTGTCGGGCGGGATGTTGTAGCGGCGGAGATCGTCCGAGATAGAGACCGAGATGCTGTCGATCGGGAGCGCGCGGAGGGCGGTGTAGGGCAACCCGTGCGATTTCGCATACGCCGCCATCAGCTCCCCCGCGATCTGGCGCTCGCGGATCCCGAGCCCCGCGTCGAGCCGGGCGGCGATGGCGACCTCCCCGGCTTGCCCCTCCGACGCCGTCGCCGAGTAGATCATGCGCATGTCGTACCCCTGGTCCTCGGTCCAGCGGAGCGAATAGGAATAGGGAAGGAAGTAGAAGATTCCCGATGACTGCTGCTGGTCGGGGTAGAACGCCGGATACACGCCGAGCACGTGGCTGGCGTCCAGGTCGATGTCCTCGGAGCGGAGCTCGGCCAGAGGCTCGACGGGAATCTCCGACGGGCCCTTGGCTCCGCGGTTCTGGTCTTCCGCCGGCACACCGAACCGGTTCTGATTGATCGGGGCGACCGTGGCGGACGGGGGGAGCATTTTCACCACGGTGTCGGTCTTCATGATGACCGCGGTGTTGGGAGCCATGAGTTTCGCATTGCCGAGCAGGATTCGGTTGTTGACGGCGACGCCGGTTCCGCCGGAACTCGTTGCTGCCGTGCCTGGGGACGGCTGTGCCGTCATCGCCTGCGAGGAGGACGCGGTTCCTCCCGTCGCCGGCACTGCGGACTTCCGAATGATCAGCCTGGGCCCCGGGCTCTGCAGGGCGCCGACAGCGGCCGGGGAAAGAACCAGGCGGGGAGGAACCGGAGCCGAGGAGGGTGTGGCTCCCAACGATTGCGTGGTCCCGACCGGCTTGAGCTTCACCGTGAGCAGGACATTCTCGGGCCGGATTCCAGTCTGCCACGGCTTCGAAAGCTCGTAAGCCTTCACGAAGCTCGGTGTCGACTTCTCCGCCTTGGCCACGCACACCCGCACATACTCCGAGCGCACCCGGGTGTTTTCGGGCGCGTTGGGATCCAGCTCGATGAGGCAGTCCACGTCGCCCGCCGCCGCCTCCAGCGTCTCCGCGGCTGAGCGTTTCACGGGCCTGAGCGGCTTCCGATCCGATCCGGTGACTTCACACCAGAGCCTCGCGCCCTGGAATCCCGTGTAGGAAACGGTGAGCACGATTCTTGTGGGCTCGTCGCGCTTGACGACGACGTGGCTGATGTCGCCCGTCAGCGTTCCGCCCAGGAGCGTTCCAAGCGCGGATTCCATGCCGAACTTGACGCCGATGGCCGGCTTGAGTGATTTACCGGTCAGGTCTTCCGCGAGGGATGTGTGGATGAAGAGGAGCGGGAGGGCAGCGCCGCACCAGAGCAAAATCGAGAGAAACGCGATCCCAATCCGGCGCATGGAGCGTTCCCCACTAGCGTAGCCGTCCTCGCTCGAGCGGAGACACCGATGCTGCCGCGCGCGAAGGATGGCGAGACCACGCCACTCGGGCGTGCGGCCTGACAAGTCATTAGGGGCGAAGTCTCGATTTTGGAAAGGGGCAAAGGTGCTGCCAACCGGCGAAACGGAGGCCGCCTCACTCCCCCTTGCCGCGCATCCTTGCACCGGGAAAGGGCAGCGTCAAGGCCAATCTGTGGAAGGGAAGTTTGCGACTCTCGCCCCGGGCCCCCCTAATACGTGCCGCAGAGTCCGCTCATGCATCAGCGCGTAGTCGGTGACTCCTCCGAGAGGCGGTACCAGTCGACGCGCCGCGTCATGACCATCACGATCGCCAGGGCCGCGAACAGGAGAAGGGCTCCCAGGAGCAGAGCGTAGTCTTCGGATTGAAGGATGACGTAGAGAAAGCCGTACATCGCCCCGACCAGCCCCCCGAACGCGAGCCCCCGTGCCGTGCTTCGTATAACGTGCCCGACATAGAAGGCGATGAGCCCGACGCACGCGACGCTAGATACAAGATACGCGGCTGCGAATGGCAGATGCTCCGAGAGCGAGACGAGCAACAGGAAAAACAGAGCGAGCGCGGCGCCGCACAGGAGATACTGGATCGGATGGATCGCCATCCGGCGTAGCACCTCGAACAGAAAGAATGCCACGAAGGTCAGGAACACGAACAGGAAGCCGTACTTCACGGCGCGCTCGGACTGGGTGTACCCGTCGACCGGCTGGACGAAGCGAACACCGAGATCGGCGCTGAGGAGTCCTGGCTCCCCGTCACCGCCGTCGGGAATGACGGGAACGCCGCGGCTCATGCTGTCCCGGATCCGTGCCATCACGTCGTCGACCCCGGTTGCGAAGCGCGACAGCTTCCAACGCGCCTCGAAGCCTCGCGCGGAAACGCTGCGCTCGTCCGGAAGGAACGCGCCCACGAAGCTGGGGTGCGGCCAGTCGGACGACAGCTCGACGTCGGTGACGGCGCCGACTGGGAGGAACATGAGACGATCGGTGCCCATCAGATCGAGGTTCACTTCAAGCGGGACGCGGCGGCCGGCCGCTTCGGGCGGAAGCGCCACGCTGAACCCGTTCTTGAGCCAGTCCAGGCCGACGCCCGGCCGCGCCTCCAGGGTCGCTCCACGGAGCCTCACCTCAGGCACCGAGCGCATGCCGCGCGGATCCGAGACTCCAAACACGACTTCCGCCCTGGGCTCCTCCACCAACTGACGTTTGTCCGAGATCCCGAGGCGCGGGGGCAACGTGAACGCAGCGGCCAACCCGGTCGTAGCCCGGAAGACCGGCACGCGGTGGATCCCGCGTTGCCGCGTCTGGACATGGACTTTGGAGCGGATCGACAGCGACTCCGGAAGGATGATCTCGGCTCCCTCCCTCACATGTTCGACACTGCCCTTCCCCGCCGCCGCAATACGCTCGCGATAGCGCACGACGACGAGGGGACCGACGAGGGTCTGG
>VBOW01000045.1 GCA_005893275.1 Candidatus Eisenbacteria bacterium
GGCGGCGATCGCGCGTGAGCGTCCCGCGCGCATGAGGTACGCGAGCGCATGAGAGGATTCGAGCGCGGGCAGGATTCCTTCGGTTCGGGCCAATAGATCGAACGCATCGAGCGCCTCCTGGTCCGCGGCGCTCTCGTAGGTGACACGCCCCGCCGCGTGCAATGCGGCGTGTTCGGGTCCGACGGCAGGGTAGTCGAGACCCGCCGATATGGAATGTGTGGCGCGGATCTGTCCCGCGTCATCTTGAAGGACCTGGGTCCTCGTTCCGTGGAGCACCCCGACTGCCGGCCGGGCGAAGCGTGCCGCGTGCCGGCCGCTCTCGATGCCTTCCCCGCCCGCCTCGACCCCGACCATCCGCACCGACATGTCCCCCAGAAAGGCATGAAAGAGCCCGATCGAGTTGCTTCCGCCGCCAACGCACGCGACGAGCAGGTCCGGGAGCCTTCCCGCGAGCGCCTGGATCTGCGCCTTGGTTTCCCGGCCGATCACCGATTGGAAATCGCGCACCATGGTGGGATAAGGATGCGGCCCGAGCACCGAGCCCAGCAGGTAATGGGTCGTTCGGACCGAAGCCGACCAATCGCGCATCGCCTCGTTGATGGCATCCTTGAGCGTGCGGCTCCCCGAAACGACCGGAACCACCTCGGCGTCCAACAAACGCATGCGCTCCACGTTGGGATGCTGGCGTTCCATGTCCAGCTCCCCCATGTAGACCACGCACGAAAGCCCGACCCGCGCGCACGCGGTCGCGGTCGCGACACCGTGCTGCCCGGCTCCGGTCTCGGCGACGATCCGGGTCTTGCCCATGCGGCGTGCGAGCAACGCCTGCCCGAGCGCGTTGTTGATCTTGTGCGCGCCGGTGTGGAGGAGGTCCTCGCGCTTCAAGACCACGTGCTCCAGTCCGACCGCCTCGCCGAACCGCGTTGCGTGGGTCAGCGGTGTGGGGCGGCCGGCGAAGGTCTTGAGCTCCCGTTCGAGCTCGACCTGAAAGGCGGGATCGACCCGCGCCTCGTCGTAGGCTCGCGCCAGCTCCAGAACGGGGGTGAAAAGGATCTCGGGCACGTAGACACCGCCGAACTCGCCGAACCGCCCGGCCCCGCCGTTCACCGCTCCACCTCTCCCACGCTCAGGAGCGCTTCGGTCGAATGCGGTCGGCTTGGCGGACCCGCTCAACGAACGCCTGAACCTTCGCGGGGTCCTTTCGACCCGGCTCGGATTCGAGGCCGCTCGAGGCGTCGACCCCGAAGGGTCTGACTTCAAGAACCAGCTCGGACACGCTCTCGGAACGCAGGCCCCCGGCCACGATCAGCCGGAGCCCCGAGTTCACGCCGCGGCGCGCCCAGTCCCAATCGGCGCGCTTCCCCGTGCCCCCGGGCAACACGGGATCCTGTGCGTCGAGAAGATAGGTTCGCAGCGGCACCATCGGAAGCGCGGCCGGTTCGGGAAGCGATGCGCCGCGAAGGACGTGCCAGATCTCGTACGCCCCGGCGGGCGCGGCGTCGTCCCACCCCCGCACCTGAACCGCGTGGACGGGAAGCCCCTCGATCGCGCGCGCAACCTCCTTCGGACCCTCGTCGGCGAACACGGCCACGAGAAGTGTGGCCGCCGGCAGCGCAAAGGCAATCTCTCGCGCGCGAGCCGCGGTCACGCGGCGCGCGCTCTCGGTCAGCACGACGCCGATATAATCGGCGCCGGCCCGGGCGGCCATGGCGGCGTCCTGGGGCGTCGTCACGCCGCACACCTTGATCCGGGTCCGCATCAGCCCGATTTCCTTTCCGTGGGTTTCTTTTCCGACGCCAACCCGAACAAAGTCGTGAACGCCTTTTCGATCGATTCCGCCTTGAGGAGTATCTCGCCGACCAGAACGCCGTCCGCGCCCACGCGCTCCAGCTCCCGGATCTCCTCCCGCGCGCTGTAGCCGCTTTCGGCGATCCGCACGCGGTCGGCGGGGATCAGAGGCAGGATGCCCGAAGCATGGTGGCGCCGCATCTCGAGCGTCCTGAGATTTCGGTTATTGACCCCGACCGCGCCTTCCAGGGCGATCGCCCGCTCCACCTCGGTCCTCTCGTGGACCTCGATCAAGAGCTCGAGACCGATCTCGCGCGCGAGAGCGGCGTAGTCTCGAAGCTGCCCCGGGCTCAGGAGCGACACGATGAGAAGGGCCGCGTCCGCGCCGTTCGCGCGCGCTTCGTACAGTTGCCGTTCGTGGACGACGAAATCTTTGAGCAGGACCGGAACCGAAACGGCTTCCCGGACCACCCTCAAGTCCTCGATGGACCCCTGAAAGCGAAGCGGCTCGGTCAGGACCGAGATCGCAGCCGCGCCCACGCGCTCGTATTCTTTCCCGATCTCGGCGGGATTGAACTCCTCCTTCAGCACTCCGGCCGAGGGGGAGGCGCGTTTGATCTCCGCGATCACCCGAAGGGGCTCGCCCGAGGGGCGCCGGAGCGCAGCGATGAACGCCCGCGTATCCGTGGCGCGGGCTTCGGCATCGCGCCTCAGCTCGATCGTGGGGACGTGAAGCGCTTCCCGCTCGAGCCGTTCCCGTCTCTCTTTCGCGATCGTGGTGAGAAAGTCCGCCATCACCTGTCTCCGAGCTTCTGCGACAACGCGATGAACCGCTCGAGCGTGCCGAGGGCCCGACGGGAATCGATCTGCTCCGTCGCGAGCCTCGCGCCGTCGATCAAAGTAGGCGCTCCCCCGGCGATCCAGAGCGCGGCGGCCGCGTTCAAGACCAGAGCGTCGCGCCTCGGACCGCGTTCGCCCGACAGCACCGAACGGAGGATTGCGGCGTTTTCGCCCGGGTCCCCTCCCCGGAGCGCCGCAACCCCCGCCGGCGGAAAGCCGAGCGATTTCGCTTCGAGCGAGCACGGCTTCCCGGCTCCACCCGGGCCGGCCTCGACCGCCGTATTTCCGTCCTCGAGCGAGAGCTCATCCAGCCCGCCCGCGCCGTGCACCACGAGCGCCCGCTTGACGCCCAGCCGGGAGAGCACGTGCGCCACGGTCGCGACGCGGTGACCGTCCGCCACGCCGAGGAGCTGGTGCGTGGCCCGGGCGGGATTCGAAAGCGGCCCGAGCCAGTTGAAGAGCGTTCTCACTCCCAGGTCGGCCCGGGCGCGGGCCACGTGCCTCATCGCGGGATGGAATCGTCTCGCGTTCAGAAACGTGAATCCAGTTTCTTCGAGCGCTCGCGCAGCGCTCTCGGGTCCGAGGTCGATCCGGGCCCCGAGCGCCTCCAGCACGTCGGCGCTCCCCGAGCGGCTCGAGACCGACCGGTTTCCGTGCTTGGCCACGGCAATGCCCGCGGCCGCGGCGACCAACGCGGTCGCGGTGGAGATGTTGTACGTCTGGGAGCCGTCCCCGCCGGTGCCGCACGTATCCAGCAGCGTCTCGCGTGACGCAGGAAACGGGACCGCCTCCGCGCGCAGCGCTTCGGCGCCCCCGAGCATCTCGTCGCCGGATTCCCCTCGCTGCGCGAGCGCGAACAAGAATGCCGCGATCTGCGCGTCGGCGACCTCCCCCCGCATCATCGAGCGCACCGCGGCGCCCGTTTCCTCGCGACTCAGCAGCTCGCCGCGGACGAGCCGCGGCAGAAGCTCCCGGATCATCGCGGCTTCGTCTTGGCGGAATCCGGCACGAGACGGAGGAAATTCCGTAGGAGGTCCTTGCCGCACGTCGTCAGGATCGACTCCGGGTGGAACTGGACCCCCCAGGTCTCGTGGTCTTTGTGCCGCACCGCCATGATCTCGTTCTCCGGGGTCCAGGCCATCACTTGTAAGACATCGGGGAGCTTGTCCCGCGACACGATGAGCGAGTGATAGCGGGTGGCCTGAAACGGATTGTCCACGTCGAGGAAGATGCCCCGCCCGGTGTGGATCACGGCGGAAGTCTTCCCGTGCACGAGCCTCTCGGCGCGGACCACCTTGCCGCCGAACACCTCCCCGATGCATTGGTGCCCCAGGCAGACTCCGAGGATCGGGACCTTCCCGGAGAGCCGCTCGATGACGGCGCTGCTGATCCCGGCGTCGCCCGGGCGTCCCGGTCCGGGAGAGATCACGACCGCCGTGGGCTTCCTGCGTACGGCGTCCTCGACCGAGATCTCGTCGTTCCGGACCACCTCGGGCGTGTTCCCCAGCTCCCCCAGATACTGGACGAGGTTCCAGGTGAACGAGTCGTAGTTGTCGATCATGAGGATCACGAATCAAACCCCCGCGACGCAAGCCGCACCGCCTCTTCGACCGCCCGTCCTTTGTTCCTCGTCTCGAGCCACTCCGCCTCGGGATCGGAATCGGCCACGATGCCCGCCCCGACGCCGCAGTGGATCCTTCCGCGCTCGAAGGTCGCGGTCCGGATCGCGATGCAAAAGTCGGCGTTCCCGTGGAAATCAAAATACCCGACCGCGCCGGCGTAGGCGCCGCGCCGCGCGGGCTCCATCTCCTCGATGAGCTCCATCGCCCGCTTCTTGGGTGCGCCGCTCACGGTTCCGGCGGGAAAGCATGCCCGGACAACGTCGAACGGGGAGAGGCCGTTTCGGATTTCACCCTCGACCTGGCTGACGAGGTGCATCACGTGCGAGTAGCGCTCCACCTCCATGAAGCTCGTCGCCCGCACGCTTCCCACGCGCGCGATCCGCCCGACGTCGTTTCGGCCGAGGTCGACCAGCATCACGTGTTCGGCGCGGTCCTTTTCGCTCGCGCGGAGCTCGCGCTCGAGCGATTCGTCCTCCGCGCGGGTGGCCCCGCGGTGGCGGGTCCCGGCGATCGGGCGGAGCGCGATTCTCGAGCCCGATACGCGCACCAGGACCTCCGGCGAGGAGCCGGCGATGGCGCGTTCCCGGTTCTTGAGAAAGAACATGTAGGGCGAAGGGTTCAGGATCCGAAGCGCGCGATAGACATCGAACGGGCTGACCGGCGCCTCCGCGTCCAGCCGGTGCGCCAGCACGAGCTGGACGGTATCGCCGGCCCGGATGTGCTCCTTTGCTCTCTCGACGCCGGTCATGTAACGCTGCTCGCCCATATTGCTTACGAACGTCACCTCGCTCGACGCAGGAGGGGGTTCCGGGGTCGCCGGCGGAAGCCCCCTGAGCCTCGCCACCATCTCATCGATGGTGGCTACCGCCTCGCGATACTTCCGCTCGGGCTGTCCGTCGGGACGGCTGTTGACCACGAACCGAAGCCTGTGGCGGAAGTTGTCGAAGACCAAGACTACCTCCGGGAACACGAAATGGAGGTCCGGCTGGGCGAGGTCGTCGGGGAGCGAGGACGGGAGCCGCTCGAGAAAGCGCACATAATCGTATCCGATCAGACCCACCGCGCCGCCGCTGAAGGGGGGGAGCCCCGGCACGTCCGCGGCGCGCACGTCGCTCAGCAGTGATTCCAGGACGGAAAGCGGATCCCGGCTTTCCATCCGCTCCGTGCGCTCGTCCCGCCGGATCTCGACTTCGGTCCCTTTCGAGCGGAACTCGAGCCCGGGTCGGAAGCCCAGGATCGAGTAGCGGCCCCAGTTCTCACCGCCTTCCAAGCTCTCGAGAAGAAAAGACGCATCTCCTCGGTCCAGCTTGGTGAACGCCGACACCGGCGTGTCCAGGTCGGCGAGAATTTCCCGCGTGACCGGCACGAGGTTCTTCTCGCGGGCCAGCTCGACGTATTCGGCGAGGGGCGGACGGGTCATGCGCCTCTCGATGCCGCCCGGCGGGCTCTCGGGGACGGAACGCTCGCCCCGTCTCGAACCGCATCGAGGAGCTCCCGGGCCTGCCGGCGGGTCGTCTCGGTGACACGCGCTCCGGCGAGCAGCCGCGAGATT
Source organism: Candidatus Eisenbacteria bacterium (assembly GCA_005893275.1). Lineage (NCBI taxonomy): Bacteria > Candidatus Eiseniibacteriota > Candidatus Eiseniibacteriota bacterium. The sequence goes on from VBOW01000045.1 coordinate 5,803, forward strand.
TCCTCCTCGCGGTCCTTCCCCGTCAACATGCGTACGCCGGTGGTCGTGCGGCCGCGCGTGGACGATTTGACGACCTCGAAATGGCGCGTCCCATGGGCGGCGATCAGAGGCAGATGGGTGATGCAGAGCACCTGGCGGCGGCTCGCGAGCGCGCGGAGGGTCCGGCCGACTTCCTCGCCCACAGCTCCTCCGATTCCTTGGTCGACCTCGTCGAACACGAGGACCGCGACCCGGTCCCGCTCCGCCATCAAGGATTTGACCGCGAGCATGACTCGGGAGAGCTCGCCTCCCGACGCGATCCGACGCAGCGAACGCGGGGGCTCGCCCGCGTTGGGCCGGAACTGAAATTCTAGGCCCGGGATCGCGGCAGGGTCAATCGCGGGCCGGTTGCGCGGGTCGTCCGACTCGACGAGCGCGATCGAGAGCGACGCCTTTTGAAATCCGAGCTTCTGGAGCCGGGCTTCGACGTCCCGCTCGAAGCGGGCGGCCTCGCGCCTTCGTTTGTCGACCAACGCATCGACTTCCCTCCCGAACTCCACCATCCGCTGCTGGAGCGCCGCGTCGCGCGAGTCGAGGCCCTGTCCTCCCGGATCGAAAGCGCGGGACCGCGCCCAGAGCGAATCGCGGAGCTCCATGAGGCCCGGGAAATCGGTCCGGTGTTTCCGCTTCAGGCGGTGGATCAAATCCAGCCTCGTCTCGAGCTGATCCAACGGCAGCGGCTCTTCGAGCGCCCGCGCTTCCACGCCTTCGATCCTCGCGGCCAGATCGCGAAGCGAGTCGAGGAGCGACTCCGCCTGATCGGCGAGCGCGCCTTGGTCCGGAACCGTCGAGGCGAGCGAGCGGAGCATGCGCGCCGCGCGCCGGACGAACCCTTCGGCAGCCCCCTCCTCGGCGGCGAGCGACTCCCGCGCGGTCCGAAGCGATTCGAGCATCCTCTCACGCTGGCGGAGCCGCTCGCGCTCCTCGTTGAGCCGCTCTTCTTCACCCGTCTCGAGCGAAGCATCGGAAAGCTCCGCGAGATCTTCGCGCAGGCGCTCCTCGTCGGCCCGGTCCCGCTCCCACGCGGCGCGGTCCGCCCGGAGGGCGCGCTCCTCCTCGACGATCGCGGCCCGGTCGCGCTCGAGCGCCGTTCGCGCCTCCAGCACGCCCGCCCAGGCGTCGTAGAAATCGGCTTGGCTCTCGGCGCGGAGCAGGAGCTGATGCTCGTGCTGGCCGTGGAGATCGACGAGAAGATCGCCCAGCTTGCGAAGCTGTGAGATCAAGACCGTGCGCCCGTTCACAAGCGCCCGGTTCCTGCCGTCACCCGTCAGCTCGCGGCGCACGATGACGCAGTTCTCTTCCGGCTCGATCTCGAGCGCCCGTACGGCCTCGAGGAGGTCGGGGCGTCCGCCCAGGTCGAAATTTCCCTCGACGAACCCGCGATCCTCCCCCGCCCGCAGCCAATCGGGGTCCGCGCGCTCACCCAGGAGAAGCGCGACCGAGCCCAGGATGAGCGACTTCCCCGCTCCGGTTTCCCCCGTCAGGACGTTGAGCGCGGGATCGAACGAAAGCTCGATTCGGTCCACGAGCGCGAGCCCCTGGATCGAGAGCCAGGTGAGCATCGATCACCCGCGAAGCCGCGTGCGGGACGGAGAGCCGGCCCAGGCCAGCTTTTGACGCAGGACCTCGTAGAAGGACTCGCGCTTGAGCGAGAGCATCTGCACGCGCGACTTGGCCCGACGGACCTCGACCTCGTCTCCGGCCGCGAGGAGGCGCGAGATCTGGCCGTCGATCGTAAGCCGGGCGCGGCTCACGTTTTGTCCGAGGCGGATCCGGAACTTCTCGTCGGCGCCGACGAGGAGCGGACGAAACGCGAGGGAATGCGGGCAGATCGGAGTCGCGAGCAGCGCCTCGATCGTGGGGCGCACGATGGATCCGCCCGCGGAGAGCGAATAGGCGGTCGACCCGGTCGGCGTCGCCACGATGAGCCCGTCCGCCGCGAGCGTTCCGATCGAAGTCGGCCCGATCCGGATGTCGAGCCTCACCATCCGCGACTCGTCCGCCTGGTGAATCACGACGTCGTTGAGCCCGCTCTCGGACCAGACCGCCCGCCCCTTGCGCGACCGGACACGGGCCTCGATCATCATCCGCGGCTCGATCTGCACTTCCCCCGCGAGGAGCCGCTCCAGGGCGGGATAGAGGTCGGACTCCGCCGTCTCGGTGAGGAAGCCGAGCCCGCCCACATTGACGCCGAGGATCGGGACCCCCGCGCGCGCGGTTTCGCGGGCGGTCGAAAGGAAGGTGCCGTCGCCGCCCAGAACGAGGACGGCGTCGACGCGCGAAACGAGCGATTTAAGCGGGAGGCCGGCGCCCACGCCGCGCACGCCTTGGCAGAGACTTCGCTCCAACGTGACGCTCAAGCCGCGGTCGCGAATCCAGCGGACGAGCGCGGGGAGCAGAGCCCGCGCCCCTTTCTTCTCCCGGTTCCCCACGATTCCGACCCGGCGGGGTGGGAGCGTCATGCGTTCGTTCCGACCGGCGCGAACGACTCCGGTTGCGGTCGGGGTTCCTCCTTGAGCCAGCGCTCGATTTCCCGAGCGATTGATTCGGCGTCGAGCCCGGCGTGGCGCAGGAGCGAGTCTCGCGTGCCGTGGTCGAAGAAGCGATCGGGGACGCCGAAGCAACGTACCCGCATCGCCGGGCCGCCGCTCTTGGCGAGAAGCTCCAGCACCGCGTCGCCGAATCCGCCGGGGAGCGCTCCTTCCTCGAGCGTGACGATCCGCCCGGTGCGACGCGCCCAGTCCACGATGAGGCGCTCGTCCAGCGGCTTTGCGAACCGCGCGTTGATCACCCCGGCGCTGATTCCGCTCTCCGCGAGCTTTCTCGCGGCCGAACGGGCCGGATCGACCATGGTGCCGTACGCGACCAGCACGATGTCCCCGCCGGGCTCGAGAAGCTCCGCTTCACCGATCGGAAGGGGTCGGGGCCGAGGGTCGAGCGGCACGCCGAGGCCGCTTCCGCGCGGATAGCGCACTGCAATCGGGCCCTCCCCGTAGGCGGCCATGGTCGCGAGCATGTGGCGGAACTCGTTTTCGTCCTTGGGAGCCATGAGGACGAAACCCGGCAGGCAGCGCATATAGGAAATGTCGAAGACCCCGTGGTGGGTAGCTCCGTCCTCGCCGACGAGCCCGGCCCGGTCCAGCGCGAAGCGGACCGGCAGCTTCTGCACCGCGACGTCGTGGATGATCTGGTCGTACGCGCGTTGCAGGAAGGTCGAGTAGATCGTGGCGAAGGGCTTCGCTCCGGCCGCGGCGAGCCCGGCGGAGAAGCAGGTTCCGTGCTGCTCCGCGATGCCGACATCGTGAAAGCGATCGGGGTAGGCGGTCGCGAACTTGGCCAGCCCGGTACCGTCCGGCATGGCGGCGGTGATCGCCACGATGGAGGGATCGCTCGCGGCGAGCTCGGTCAGGGTCTGGCCGTAGACCTCCGTGTAGGTCGGAGCGGACGGCTTCTTGGCACTGGTGCCGGTGAGCTTGTCGAAGGAGCTCACGCCATGGAATTTCCGCGCGTCCTCCTCGGCGAACCGGTACCCCTTTCCCTTTCGGGTCAGCGTGTGGAGAAGCACCGGCCCCTTGATCACCTTCAGGTGTTTCAAGACTTCGATCAGGGTGGGCAGGTCGTGCCCGTCGATCGGCCCGTAGTACTTGAAGCCGAACTCCTCGAAGAGGATGTTCGGGAGCACGAGATTCTTCATGCTCTCCTTGATCCGGCGAACGAGCTTCCGCGCCTTTCCCCCCGCGGGCACCTTGCCCAAGAGCTCCCACACGTCGATCTCGAGCCGACGATAGACCGGCGCCGAGGTGATCCGCGTGAGGTAGCGCGCGATCGCGCCCACGTTGGGGGAGATCGACATGGAGTTGTCGTTCAGGACGACGAGGAGGTCGGTCGCGACCACGCCGGCTTGATTCAACCCCTCGAATGCGAGGCCGCCCGTCAGGGCGCCGTCCCCTACGACGGCGATCACCTTGTGTTCCTCGCGCTTCAAGTCACGGGCGCAGGCGAACCCCAGGGCCGCCGAGATCGCGGTCGAAGCGTGGGCGGTGCCGAACGGATCGTAGGCGCTCTCCACCCGGCGCGGAAACCCCGAGAGGCCCCCTTCCTTCCGAATGGTGTCGAACCGGTCGTTTCGGCCCGTGAGGATCTTGTGTCCGTACGACTGGTGTCCGACGTCCCAGATCAGGATGTCGCGCGGGGTGTCGAAGACGGAATGCAGCGCGAGCGTCAGCTCGACGGTGCCCAGGCTGGGCGCCAGGTGGCCGCCGTTGGCGGAGACCACATGGACGATTCGCTCCCGCATCTCCTCGGCGAGCTCGACCAGCGCCTCGAGAGACAGCCCCTTCAGGTCCTCGGGGGTGCGTACGGAATCGAGATGACGGGTGCTCACGGGCCTCCCGGTGGGCGGAAGATGGCCATCGAGAACAGGACGCCGATGATGGCTCCGACGAGCACTTCGAGCGGCGTATGCCCCAGGAGCTCTCGCAAGCGATCGTGGGGCGGCCCCGGAAGCTGGATGTGCTCGTGCAGGATGCGGTTCAAGAGCGTCGCTTGACGGCCCGCCGCGCGCCTCAGGCCCGCGGCGTCATACATGACAATGAGGCTGAAGAATACGACCACGTTGAACAGGACGGAATCGAAGCCTTCCAAGAGCCCGACACAGGTGCTGAGCGCCGACACCGACGCTGCATGCGAGCTAGGCATCCCTCCCGTCTCAACAAAGCGCCTCACGTTGATTTTCTTCTCTCGCAGGAGGAACGTCAACACCTTGCTCAGCTGCACCAGGAGCCCGCACGCGAGGGCATGAACGAGGGGGTTGTTGGCCGCCGTCATGGGCATCCTCCGCCTAGCTCGTGCGTTTCTCGAGGAACTCGGTCAGCGATTCGAACTCCGCCGCGCGACGGCCCAGACCGCGCGCGATCCGCCTGGCCTCGCGGAGCAACCGTTCCGATTCCCCCTCGGCGCGCTCCACGCCGACCGCCGCCGGCGCCGTCGCCTTTCCGCGCGCCCGGTCGGAGCCGACGGCTTTGCCGATCTTCTTCCGGCTCGAGCGGACGTTGAGGAGATCGTCTCCGATCTGAAACGCGAGCCCGACGCGCGAGCCGTAGTCGCTGAAGCGGCGCTTGAGCGCGGGCGTCGCTCCTCCGATCTCCGCCCCGAGGAGAAGCGATCCGCGGATCAGCATCGCCGTCTTGCGGGCGTGCATCGCGAGGACGCGCTTCAGCGGGAGCCGCTTCCCCTCCGACAGGAGATCCATCGCCTGCCCGCCGATCATGCCCCCCGTCCCGGTCGCCTCGGTGACGATCCGGATCAGCGCCCGCGGGTCTCTGGCCCGGCCCAGAGGCGACGACGCCAGGGTTTGAAAGCCGAGCGCCAGGAGCGCGTCGCCGGCCAGGATCGCCATACCTTCTCCGAACACGACGTGGTTGGAAGGACGCCCTCGCCGCCAATCGTCGTCGTCCATGCCGGGCAGGTCATCGTGGATCAGACTGAACGTGTGAATCATCTCGAGCGCCACCGCGGCCGGAACCGCGGGCGCACTGGTGCCCAGGATCGATTCACAGGCGAGAAGGCAGAGCGCGGGCCTCAGGCGCTTCCCTCCCGCGAAGACGCTGTACCGGATCGCGGCGTGCAGGGGGCGAGGCTCCTCGCGTGCGGGCGGGAGCCGGGCATCCAGCGCCGAGTCGATGCGGCGCCGGGCGCGGTCGAGGTAGCGTTCAAAAAGGGAGCTCGTCGGCTCCACGCTCCTCCTCATCGAGCCCCGGCTCGGCCTCCGCGAGCGCCGCGCCCTCCTGGGTCAGGCGCTGAATCCGTTGTTCCGCCTGGCCGAGGACGGCCGTGCACTGCTTCACGAGCCTGATCCCCTCTTCGAACGCTCGAATCGACTCCTCGAGCGAGAGATCCCCGCGCTCGAGACGCAAGACCAGCTCTTCCAGCCGCTCCATCATCTGCTCGAAGGAGGGGCCCTCGGCCGCCGGATTCACCCCCGGCTCGGCTCCCTTTCGCTTCATGGCGTCTCCTCGTCGGCCCCGGGGGCATAGGGCTCAACCCGCGTCACGCGCGCCCCCGCCCGCGCGTCGTAGAACTGCACTTCGATGGGGTCGCTCTCCCTGAGCCCCGCGCCGCGCTTTAGGAGGATGCCCTGCCCCTCGCTCCATACGAGGGCGTAGCCGCGTTCGAGCACGCGGTGGTGGTCGAACGAATCGAGGAGCCTTGCCTGGCTTTGGATCCGCTCGCGTTGGCGCGAAAGACGGGAGGTGACCGTCTGCAGCGCGCGACGGCGGATCGCCTCGATCCGATCGCGGGCGCGGGCGAAGGAGCGGCTCGGCGCGTGGCTGCGAAGCCGCTCGGTCAGCACCTCGGTCCGGCGGCGGCGGGAGATCACCCATCCGCTGAGCGCGCGCGAGAACCGGTCCTGGTACTGATCCAGCGATTGAAGCCCTTCTTGGATGCGGCGCTCGGGACGCTTGAGCGCGTGGTGGTGCTCGAGCGCGCGAAGGTGCGTGCGCGCCTGGCCGATCTGGCCGAGGATCCGGTTGAGGGCGTGCCGGCTCATATCGAGCAGCGTGCGCCGGATGTCTTCCAGATCCTTCAATATCTCCTGGCCTGCGTGGCTGGGGGTGGCGACGCGCAGATCCGCGGCGAGATCGGCGAGCGTGAAATCCACCTCATGCCCCACGGCGGAGACCACCGGAATCCGCGACGCGACGATGGCGCGCACGACCGCCTCCTCGTTGAAGGCCCAGAGGTCCTGGGGGGAGCCTCCCCCGCGGCCGACCACGATCACGTCGACCAACCCCCACGCGTTCATTCGCCCGAGGGCGGCCGCGATCTCCTGAGCGGCACCGTCCCCCTGGACGCGCGTGTCGACGACGGTGATCGACGCGTAGGGCGCCCGGGTCCGAATGACCCGGACCATGTCCTGGAGCGCCGCCCCGGAAACCGATGTCACGATCCCGATTCGCGTCGGGTACCGCGGGAGGCTGCGCTTCCGCTCCGGCGCAAAGAGCCCCTCGGCCTGAAGCTTCCGCTTCAGCGCCTCGAATCGGGCCTGCAGCGCGCCGTAGCCCACCGGCTCGACCCGGAGGGCGCGGATCTGGTAGTTCCCCTGCTTCGGATAGACCGTGACTTCGCCTTCCACCTGGACCGCGATCCCGTCTTGCAGCGCGTCTCGAGCGGGCGCCGCTTGGCTCGCGAAAAGCACGACGCGGATCTCGGAGAGCTCATCTTTGAGGGAGAAATACACGTGCCCGCTCGTGTGCTTGCGGAGGCCCGTCACCTCTCCCTGGACGAGGACCACGCCGAATCGGTCCTCGAGGAGATTCTTGATGCCCTGGGTGAGCTCGGAGACGGTGAACACCCGGTCCGGACGTCCCGGTGCCGGCAGCGGAAGGACTCGGCCCCGCGGATTCATCCCGCTCCCTCCTGTGCCTCCACGGCGTCGGCGAGATTGCGAAGCAGGAACGCCACCGTCATCGGTCCGACCCCGCCCGGAACCGGGGTCACCGCCGACGCGACCGGGCGGACCGAGTCCATATCCACGTCGCCCTCGAAGCGCGGACCGCCTGGATCGGGGGTGGGGATCGGGTGAATCCCGACGTCGATCACCACCGCGCCGGGCCGAACGTACTCGGAAGTTATGGCGCGGCGCCGTCCGATCGCGACGACCAGAATCTCTCCTTCCCGGGCTACGGACTTGAGATCTCGCGTCGCCGAGTGGCAGAGCGTGACGGTGGCGTTGAGGCCCGGGCTTCGCTCGGAGAGAAACACGGAGAGAGGGCGGCCCACGATGCGGCTTCTCCCGATCACCACGGCGCGCTTTCCGGCCAGGTCGCCGCAGTGCCGGCGCAGGAGCTCCAACACACCGAGCGGTGTCGCGGGCCGATGGGCGGGGAGCCCGTGCACCCAGCGCCCCACGTTCCGCGGATGAAGCCCGTCCACGTCCTTGATCGGGGCGATATCCTCGAGATAGAGGTCCTCATGAAGGTGCGATGGAAGCGGCAATTGCAAAATGATCCCGTGAATGTCGCGGTTCTCGCTCAGCCCGCGGAGCTTCGCGTGGAGCGCATCCTCGCTCGTGGTTCCGGGGAGGCGCTCCACGCTGGCGCGCACCCCCAGCTCTTGGGCGGCACGGCTCTTCGAGCGGACGTAGGGGTTTCCCGCCGGCGTTTCGCCCACCGTGACGATCGCCAATCCCGGCTGAACGCCTCGCGCCGCGATCCGGTCGAAGCGCTCCTTGGCCTGGGCCCTGATCTCCGCAGCCGCCTCCTTGCCCCAGAGAAGCGTCGCCGTCATGGTGTCCTTCACGACACTCCCGAACGACCCGTTGAGTCCAGGTTCATCGAGACCCGTTCGATGTGCCGGCAGTGCCCGGTTTCCTCGTCCACGTCGAGGTGGACGCCGTGGAGCTTCACATCGCCGGTGGCGGGCTCAAAGCGCGTGGGCAGCTGGGTGAGAAATTTTCGGATCGCCAATTCCTTCTGAACCCCGATGACCGACTCGTGCGGGCCGGTCATCCCGGCGTCCGTGATGTAACCCGTTCCATTCGGGAAGATCCGCTCATCGGCCGTCTGGACATGCGTGTGGGTTCCCACAATCGCCGAGACGCGTCCGTCCAGGTGCCAGCCGAGGGCGATTTTCTCCGCCGTCGCTTCCGCGTGGAAGTCGACGAAGATCACCTTGGCCTGGTCCTGCATCGCGGCGATCTCGCGGTCCGCGACCCGAAAGGGGCACTCGATGTCGTTCATGAAAACGCGTCCCATGAGGTTCAAGACGCCGACCGGAACGCCGCCGTGCGTCCGGAAGAGCCTAGCGCCGGTGCCCGGGACGCCGGGTGGATAGTTGTGCGGCCTCAAGAGAAGGGGCTCCTGATCCAAAATCGGGAGCACCTCCCTCCGATCCCAGATGTGATTCCCGCTGGTCATGCACTGGACACCGAGCGATTTCAACTCCTCCAGGATGTCCTTGGTGACGCCGAAGCCCGCGGCCGCATTCTCCACGTTCGCCACGAGAAAATCGATTCCCATCGAGGAGACGAGCTCGGGCAGGAGATCCCGTACGGCTCTCCGGCCCGGCGAGCCGAAGATATCCGCGATGAAGAGGATGTTCACGAGAAGCCCTAGCGGGCGTACTCCATCGCTCGCGTTTCGCGGATCACCACCACCTTGATTTGGCCGGGATACTGAAGCTCCTTTTCCACTTTGCGCGCGACGTCGGAGGCGAGCTGCAGCGCGCGCGAGTCGTCCACGTGTTTGGGTTCGACCATGATCCGAATCTCGCGCCCCGCCTGGATCGCGAAGGATTTCTCCACGCCCGGGAAGCTGTCCGCGATCTTCTCCAGCGCTTCGAGGCGCTTCACGTAGTTCTCGATGCTCTCGCGCCGCGCGCCGGGGCGCGCGCCTGAGACCGCGTCGGCAGCCATGACGAGAGCCGCGTAGAGGTTCTCCGCCGTGGGATCGTGATGGTGATACCCGACAGCCTTCACCACGTCCGGCGGCTCGCCGTACTTCTGCGCGAGATCCATGGAAATCTGGGCGTGCGCTCCTTCCACCTCGTGGGTCACGGCCTTGCCCAGATCGTGGAGAAGGCCCGACCGCTTGGCGATCTGGACGTCGAACCCGAGCTGGCCGGCGATCATGCCGCAGATCCAGGCCACCTCCTTCGAGTGCTGGAGGATGTTCTGGCCATAGGAGGTTCGGTACTGGAGCCTCCCGAGAAGCTTCACGATCTCGGGGTGGATCCCGTGAAGACCCACCTCCAGAACCGCCGCTTCCCCCAGCTCGATGATCTGCTCATCCAGCTCCTTCTGGACCTTCGCGACCACTTCCTCGATGCGGCCGGGGTGGATGCGTCCATCCGTGACGAGACGCTCGAGCGCGCGTTTCGCGACCTCGCGCCGCACCGGATCGAATCCGGATAGGATGACCGCTTCCGGCGTATCGTCGATGATGACGTCGATCCCGGTTACGGTCTCGAAGGCCCGAATGTTCCGCCCTTCACGGCCGATGATGCGCCCTTTCATCTCGTCGCTCGGCAGGTGGACCACGGAGACCGTGGACTCGGCGGAGTGATCGGCCGCGCAGCGCTGGATCGCGAGCGTGATGATCTCGCGGGCCTCGCGTTCGGCATTCCGGTTCAGATCCTCACGGATCTCCTGGAGCCGCTTCGCGGCCTCGGAGCGGGCCTCGTTTTCGAGATTGGTGATGAGCTGCTGCTTCGCCTCGTCGGCGGTCATACCGCTGATCCGCTGCAGGCGCGCATTCTGCTCGACCAGCACCCGCTGGAGCTCCTTGTCCCGCTCATCCACCTGGACGGTCTTCGTCTCCAGCTCCCGTTCGAGCCGTTTCTGATCGCGGTCTTTCTTGTCGAGGACCTCGGCGCGGCGGTTGAGGTTTCCTTCCTGCTCCTGGAGCTTCCGTTCGACCTGGAGCAGCTCGCTCTTCAGGGTTTGGGTTTCGCGGTCCAGTTTCGCCTTTTCTCGAAACCACTCGTCTTTGGCTTCGAGCAGGGCGCTCTTTTTCTGGTTCTCTGCCTCGCGTTCGGCCTCGCGGATGATCTTCTCGGCGAGTTGCTCGGCCCGGAGGACCTTGCCCTCTCCGATGCGCCGATGCGCAGTCCAGCCGAGGAAGAACGCCACCATGGCGGCGCCGAGCGCAAAGAGGATCGTAGCTAGCGGGGATAGCAGCATGTGAGTTCGACCTCCTTATATGAAAAAGCCCCGCCAATGCCGTGCACACGAGACTTTTGAACCTGGATTCTCCAGGTGGGCGCCCCAGCTTCGGGTTCGCGCCGCCCGCATGAGGCCGGGCTTCCGCTATGCCGAAGGTTCGGGCTCCCTGCTTTTGAGTCGTGGCTCAAAAATGCCTGGTGTATCACGTACATGGCAGGGCGCCTTACTGTCGCTTTCGTATCGTGTCCCCTACGAGATCCCTCCTCCTGGTCTGGAACGCGTCGCCGTTTCCTCGGTCAATCCTCGCGCAGGCAAGCGTCGAGGGCGGAGCCCAAGGTTCGGGCCTTGCCCTTCAGATCCGTCAAGAGCCGATCTTTCTCCGTTCGTTCCCGGAAGAGCTCATCGGCGATGTTGAGCGAGGTGAGGATCGCGATCTTGGCCGGGGACCCGGATGAGAGGCGGCGGTCGAGCTCGCGCATCTTGGCGTCGACGTAGGCCGCGACCTCACCGATGTATACCGGGTCGGCCCCCTTGATCTTGTATTCGCTTCCGAAGATCGTCACGCTGAGCGTGTCCGGTTCCGTTGCCATTGCGATTCCCTCGGATCTCTGGTTCGGCGACGGTCCTGGCCGGGAGGTGACGGGCCGGACCGAAGCAATTAGGCGTGTACCGCCTTCTCCAGAATGGACAGTTTGACCAACATCTCCTCGACGCGCCGGGCGATCGCGCGACGCTCGTCGAGGAGCGACGTGCGCTCCAGCTCGAGCGCATGAAGCTTCGGCTTCAGGTCCGACGAGCGTTCCTTTCCGACCGAGTTCTCCAGGACACGGACGCGCTCCTTGAGCTCGCGGTTATCCCGCTCCAGAGCGCGTTTCTCCTCGCGGAGCCGGTCCAGGAGCTTCGCGGCCGCCTGGATCTTTCGTTCCAGCTGGTCGAGTTCGGCGATCATGGTCATGGTCATGGTCGTCCCGCGGCGGTCGACTCCACGCCGCCCCTTAGGGTAGCACGCACGGTCGAGCCCAGCGCGCGGACGATATTCTGCACCGCTTCGTCGACTTCCCGATCTTGTAATGTGCGGTCGGGTGAACGAAATTCGAGCGCGTACGCCAGGCTCTTCTTGCCCGATCCGAGCTGCTCCCCCTCGAAAACGTCGAACAGCCTGACGCTCTCGAGGAGGCTCCCTCCGCTTCTCCGGATCGTCGCTTCCACCTCGCCGTGCAGCACCGCGCGGTCCACGAGAATCGCGAGGTCCCGCTTTACGGCGGGATACTTCGGCAGCGGTTGGAACCGCCTTCGGGGCGGTACTGTCTCCGCGATCGCGGTGAAATCCAGCACGGCCGCCCAAGCGGGCCGCTCCAGACCGGCCGCCGCCGATAGCTTCGGTGCGACTTGCCCGAGCCGCGCGAGCCGTTTTCCGTCTGTTTCAATCGCAGCTCCGGCTCCGCTCGCCCACCAAGTTTCATGGTATGGGCCGCTCTTTCGTGAGTCAATTCCCAAAGCCTCCAGGCAGGACTCGACAGCGCCCTTGAGCTCCAAGTAACGGTCCGGGTCCGCGCCGGGCTGGCTCCACGGATCGGGCGTTCCCACGAGGACGAGGCCTATCTCGCGCCGCTCGGTGCCGAGCGGTGGGGGCGAGGCCCGGAAGACCTTTCCTGCCTCGACCAGACGCACTTCATGGGCGCCGTGGCGCAGGTTTCGCGCCGCGGCCTGGAGCAGCCCGGGCAAAAGGCTAGGCCTCAGGTGCTTGAGCTCGCGGCTCTTTGGATTCTGAATCTCCCAAAGCTCCGTCACTCCTCCCGCCGGCAGGACCTCGGCGGGCACGTCGCCGACCAGCGCGTTGATTAGAACTTCATCGAAGCCAAAGCCGCAAACGGTGTGAACTATATCCCTTACGAGATCGGGTTCCTGCGGCTCCCTGTACCCGGTCACCGCCAGGCCCCTCACCCGCAAGGGAATCCGGTCGTAGCCTTGAACGCGAGCGACCTCCTCGATCAGGTCCTCCTCGATCTCCAGGTCCTTTCGATACGAAGGCACCTCGAATTCCGCGGATTCATCCTCGCCCCGCCAGCCCTCGGTCTGACGAATCTCGAGGCTCAGGAGAGCGCTGGTGATCGCGGCACGCTCGAAATCCACCCCGAGGAGCCGGTGGAGCCTGGACCGGCGGAGCCGGACCCGCTTGGGGGGCTCTTTCCCCGGCCAGAGATCCACGACGCCCTCGGCCACGGTGCCCGATGCAACCTCGGCAAGGAGGCGCGCGGTCTCATCCAGCGCGAGAGCCACGCCCTCAGGATCCACCCCCTGGATGAAGCGCTGCGAAGCATCGGTGTCGAGCCCCAGGGCGGACGCTGCCTTTTTCGTCAGGACGGGGGAAAACTCGGCCGATTCGAGCACGACGGTGGATGTCTTGTCGGTCACGCCCGAGTGGAGCCCACCCATGATCCCGGCGAGCGCCATGGGACGGGCGCGATCCGCAATCACGAGCACCTCTGGGGACAGGGCCACGGAGCGGCCGTCGAGGAGCGTGAGCTCCTCTCCGGCTCGGGCGCGGCGCACCACGATTTCATTCCCCGCCACCTTCGACGCGTCGAAGGCATGAATCGGCTGGCCATGCGTGCGGAGGATGTAATTCGTCACGTCGACGACATTGTTGATGCTGCGAAACCCGGTGGCTTCGAGTCTTTGCCGGAGCCACTCGGGCGAGCGCGCGATCCGCACGCCTTCGACCACGCGCGCCATATACCGCCCGCAGTCCCTCGGGTTTTCGATCGTGACGCGCGGGACCGCCGCCTGTGCGGTCGCGCGGAGAGCCGGCACGGGCTTCAGCGCCCCTCCCCCGATCGAGGCGATCTCCCGCGCGAGGCCGCGGACCGGCATGCAATCCGTGCGGTTCGAAGTGATCTCGACGTCGAGGATCGCGTCGCCCGGACCGAGCACATCCCGCAGCGGCGTGCCGGGACGCGGCGAGTCGGGCAGGACCCAGATTCCCTCCGACTCCTCCGAGAGCCCCAGCTCGCGCTCGGAGCAGATCATCCCCTCCGACTCCACGCCGCGGATCTTGCTCTTTCGGAGCTTCGTGCCGTCCGGAAGGCGCGCGCCGATCTGCGCCACCGCGACCGCCTGCCCCGCCGCGACGTTCGAGGCGCCGCAGACGATCGAGAGCTTCGCCGTGCCGACATCGACCAAGCAGAGGCGCAGACGGTCCGCGTTCGGATGCGGCGCGACCTCGAGCACACGCCCCACGATGATCGCCGGGTCGAACGACACCCGCCGCTCGATGGATGCGACCGGGAACCCGCGCATGGCCAGAGCATGCGCCAGAGCTTCCGGTGTGGGCGGAAGGTCGACCCAGTCGGCCAGCCAGCCCCACGTGACTTTCATGGAGCCCCCCTAAAACTGGTGGAGGAAGCGGACGTCGCTTTCGTAGAAGAGACGGATGTCGGGAACGCCGTGGCGCAGCATGACCAGCCGCTCGATCCCCGCGCCGAACGCGAACCCGGTCCAGCGCTCAGGATCGTAGCCCACGGAGCGGAACACGTTCGGATGGACCATGCCCGCGCCGAGCACCTCGAGCCAGCCCCCCGAGAGCGGACCACAAACGTTGCACCCCTTGCCACCGCAGAAGAAGCAGCGGATCTCCACCTGCGCGCCCGGCTCCACGAACGGGAAATAGGAAGGCGAGAAGCGAAGCTCCGTCTCCGGCCCGAAGAATTCTTTCAGGAACCGGTCCAGCGTCCCTTTGAGGTCCGCCAGGCTCACGTCCTCGTCGACGTACAGTCCTTCGATCTGGTGGAACTCGAAGTTGTGCGTCGCGTCCACCGCCTCGTTCCGGTACGCGCGGCCGGGGCAGATGATCCGCACCGGGGGCGTTTGGGATTCCATGACGCGGATCTGCACCGAGGAGGTATGGGTCCGGAGGAGCACGTCGGGTCTCAGATAGAACGTGTCCGTCGTCGCCCGGGCGGGATGGCCCTCGGGCATGTTGAGCGCGCCGAAATTGTGCCGGTCAT
>VBOW01000046.1 GCA_005893275.1 Candidatus Eisenbacteria bacterium
ATCGCCGCCGTCAACGTCGTCTTCCCATGATCCACGTGCCCTATCGTCCCCACGTTCACGTGAGGCTTCGTCCGCTCAAACTTCTGCTTCGCCATTTCGATTCCTCCGGCCGCTGAGATCGCTCCCCAGCGGTACGGTTCAGCTCCCTTTGACCTTGGCGATGATCTGTTCCGCCATGGCCTGCGGCATCTCGTCGTACCGTGAGAACTGCATGGAATAAACGGCCCGTCCCTGGGTGATGGAGCGGAGCCGCGTGGAATATCCGAACATTTCGGCGAGCGGCACGGAGGCCGCCACGACGCGCGCGTCGGAGCGCTGGAACATGCCTCCGATGCGGCCGCGCCGCGAGCTCAGATCACCGATCACGTCCCCCATGTACTCCTCGGGCACGACCACTTCGACGTCCATGATCGGCTCGAGAAGCTTCGGACCGCCTTTCGCCGCGGCCTCCTTGAACGCCATCGAGCCCGCGATCTTGAACGCCATTTCCGAGGAGTCGACTTCGTGAAACTGCCCGTCGATCAGATCCACCTTCACGTCCACGACGGGATAGCCGGCCATGATGCCGTTCTCCATCGCCTCGATGATGCCCTTTTCCACCGAGGGGATGTACTCCTTTGGGATCGCACCGCCTCGGATCTCGTTCTCGAACTGGAAGCCGCTGCCCGGTGGAAGCGGCTCCAGCATGATCGTCACGTCCGCGAACTGGCCGCGCCCGCCCGTCTGGCGGATGAACCGCGTGCGCTGCTCCACCTTCTTGCTGATCGTTTCCTTGTAGGCGACCTGGGGCTTCCCGATATTCGCCTGGACGCTGAACTCGCGCACCATCCGATCCACGAGGATTTCCAAGTGCAGCTCCCCCATCCCGGAAATCAGCGTCTGCCCCGAATCCTCGTCGGTTTTCACCTTGAAGGTCGGGTCCTCGTCGCTCAGCTTCCCGAGCGCCGTCGCCATCTTCTCTTCGTCCGCTTTGGTCTTCGGCTCGATCGCGACCTGGATCACCGGCTCGGGGAAGTGCATCGCCTCGAGCACGATCGGGTGGTCCTTGTCGCAGAGCGTGTCGCCCGTGTGGACGTTCTTCAGGCCGACCGCCGCGGCGATCTCGCCGCAGTACACTTCCTCGCGGTCCTCGCGCTTGTTCGCGTGCATCTCGACGACGCGTCCCAGACGCTCGCCTTTCTCCTTCGTCGAGTTGTACACGTAGGTGCCCGCCTTCAAGGTCCCGGAGTAGACGCGAAAGAACGTCAGCTTGCCGACATAGGGATCGGTCATGATCTTGAACGCGAGCGCCGAAAACGGCTCGTCGTCCGACGGGCAGCGCTGCTCGTGCTCCAGGGTCTTGGGATTGATGCCCTTGACCGCGGGCACGTCCAGCGGCGCGGGGAGATACGCCACCACCGCGTCGAGAAGCCTCTGCACGCCCTTGTTCTTGAACGCCGTTCCGCCAAGGACCGGCACGATTTTCCCGCTCAGGGTCCCCTTGCGGATCGCGCGCTTGATCATCTCGGGGGTCACCTGCTTGCCGTCGAGGTACGCATGGAGCAGCTCGTCGTCGTACTCGGCGATCCCCTCGAGCATCTGGTGCCGCGCCTCGGCCGCCTTCTTCTCGAGATCGCGCGGGATTTCTCCTTCGACGTAATTCGCGCCCATCTCGTCCGACTCGTACGTGATCGAGTTCATCTCGATCAGGTCGATCATCCCGGTGAACCAGTCGCCGATGTAGACCGGGATCTGGAGCGGAATCGCGAGCGCGCCCAAACGGTTCTTCATCATGTTCACGACGAAATTGAAGTCGGCGCCGACCCGGTCCAGCTTGTTCACGAACGCGATCCGGGGCACGCCGTACTTGTCGGCCTGCCGCCACACGGTTTCGGACTGCGGCTCGACTCCGCCCACGCCGCAGAACACCGCGACGGCACCGTCGAGGACCCGGAGGGAGCGCTCCACCTCGACCGTGAAGTCGACGTGGCCTGGCGTATCGATGATGTTGATCTGGTGGTTGTGCCAGAAACAGGTCGTCGCGGCGGAGGTGATGGTGATTCCCCGCTCACGCTCCTGCTCCATCCAGTCCATGGTGGCCGCGCCGTCATGGACTTCCCCCACCCGGTGGACCTTCCCCGTGTAATAGAGGATCCGCTCGGTCAGAGTCGTCTTACCGGCATCGATGTGGGCCATGATGCCGATGTTCCGCATATGAGAAAGATCGTACTGCCTGGGCACTTCGAAACCGTCCTTAACCGCTTTACCAGCGATAGTGGGCGAAGGCTTTGTTGGCCTCCGCCATTTTGTGTGTGTCCTCTCGTTTCTTTACGGCTCCGCCTTCGTTCTTCGAAGCCGCGATGAGCTCCGCCGCGATCCGCTCCGACATGGTGTGGTCGGGGCGCATGCGCGAGTACTGGATGATCCAGCGGAGCGCGAGCGCCGTCCGCCGGTCCTGGCGCACTTCCACCGGGACCTGATACGTCGCGCCGCCCACGCGCCGGGACTTCACCTCCAGCACGGGCTTTACGTTCGCGAGGGCCGACTTGACCACCGAGAGCCCGTCCGAGCCGACCTTCTTCTCGATGATGTCGACCGCGTTGTAGAAAATCCGCTCCGCCACGCTCTTCTTGCCTTGGATCATGAGCGCGTTCACGAAGCGCGTGACCAGGACGTTGTTGAAACGCGCGTCGGGCTGAACCTCGAACTTATGAATCTTGCTGGCGCGTCGCATGAGCGCTTACGGCCCCTTCTTCCGCTTGGTGCCGTACTTGGAGCGGCTCTGCTGGCGCCCTTCGACCCCGGAGGCGTCGAGCGTTCCGCGCACGACGTGATAGCGCACGCCGGGGAGATCCTTCACGCGGCCGCCCCGGATCAGGACGATCGAGTGCTCCTGCAAATTGTGCCCCTCGCCCGGGATATAGCATGTGACCTCCATCCCGTTCGTGAGCCTCACGCGGGCGACCTTGCGAAGCGCCGAATTGGGCTTCTTGGGGGTCGATGTATAGACGCGCGTGCACACGCCGCGTTTCTGCGGCGCCCCCTTCAGAGCCGGCGAAGCCGTCTTCGAGAGCTGCCGCTTGCGGCCGAGTCGCACAAGCTGGTTCAGGGTCGGCACCTAAGTTTCCTCATGACAATCGGTTTGGGCGCAAAGAACGCACAGTGTACTCACTCCCGGAAAGCCCGGTCAAGCACTTTTTATCTCCTCCTCGACGCCGGCCACCCGTTCGGTCTCATCTTCCTCTTCAGCAATGACTTCGACGCCCCGGTAGCGGGACATCCCGGTGCCGGCCGGGATCAGGTGCCCGATGATGACGTTCTCCTTCAAACCGCGGAGGTGGTCGGTCATTCCGAGCACGGAAGCCTCTGTCAGAACGCGAGTTGTCTCCTGGAACGAGGCCGAGGAGATGAAGCTCTGCGTCGAGAGCGATGCCTTCGTAATCCCAAGCAGGAGAGGCTGATACGTCGCCGGCTGCCCCCCCTCGGACTCCACGCGCCTCTGCTCGATTCGGAGCTGGGCCTTGTCGACCTGCTCCCCTTCGAGGAAATTCGTGTCGCCGGGGTCCTCGATCCTCACCTTTTGGAGCATCTGCCGGACGATCACCTCGATGTGCTTGTCGTCGATCCGGACGCCCTGGAGCCGGTAGACCTCCTGGATCTCGTTGACCAGGTACTCCTGGACCGCCTGGATGCCCTTGATTTTCAACATATCGTGAGGATTGACCGGACCCTCCGTGAGCCGGTCGCCCGCCTTGACGTAATCCCCCTCCTGGACGTGCATGTGCTTGCCCTGGGGAATCAGGTATTCCCGAGTATCCCCGGAGTCTCCGACCACGAGGAGCTTCTTCATGCCTCGGCTGACCCCCCCGAATTCGACGCGCCCGTCGATTTCCGAAACGGTCGCGGCGTCCTTCGGCTTCCGCGCCTCGAACAGCTCGCTCACCCGGGGCAGACCGCCCGTGATGTCGCGCGTCTTCGAGATCTCGCGGCGGATCTTGACCAGCGGCTCTCCCGCCGTGACTTCCTGGCTGTCGCGCACGAGGAGGCGGGCGCCGGTCGGGAGCGGATAGCTCGCCACGCGCCGACCGCCCGAACCCACGATGTCGATGTGCGGCTGAAGCACCTTCTCGCGGTCGTCGACGATGACCATGAGGCGAAGCCCCGTGTTCTCGTCGACCTCGTCACGAACGGTGACCTTCTCCTTGATGTCCACGAAGCGGACCGTGCCGGACTTCTCGGTCAGAATCGGCGTGTTGTAGGTGTCCCATTCGAACAGATCGTCTCCCGCCGTGACCGGGGCGCCGTCTTTCACGTCGACGGTCGCGCCGTAAGGCGGCGAGTAGCGATGGCGCACCTTGCCGTCCTGATCCAGGACCTCGATCTGGCCCTTGTGCCCGACGACGACCAGCGAGCCGTTCTGCCGCTCGACGACTTCCAACTCGCGGAATCGGACAGAGCCGGTGATCTTCGCCTTGATCCTCGACTGCTCGACGATGCGTCCCGCGACGCCGCCGATGTGGAAGGTCCGAAGCGTAAGCTGCGTGCCGGGCTCGCCGATCGACTGCGCCGCGATGACGCCCGCGGCCTCACCCAGCTCGACCATGCGTCCGGTCGCGAGATTTCGCCCGTAACACTTCGCGCAGATGCCGCGCGTCGCCTCGCACTTCAAGACCGACCGGATCGCGACTTTCTCGATCCGCCCGCTCTCTTCGATCGCTTCCGCGGCCTCCTCCGTGATCTCCTCGCCCGAGCGGACGATCACGTCTCCCGTATTGGGGTCGACCACATCCTCGATCGCGACGCGCCCGAGCACACGGTCTCCTAGCGGCTCGATCACCTCTTCGCCTTCCTTCAAGGCGCCGACCTCGAGCCCGCTCACCGTGCCGCAGTCCTCGATGTTCACGATGACATCCTGCGCCACGTCCACGAGACGTCGCGTCAGATACCCCGCGTCGGCGGTCTTGAGGGCCGTGTCGGCGAGCCCCTTCCGCGCGCCGTGGGTTGAGACGAAGTATTCGAGCACCGTGAGCCCTTCTTTGAAGTTATGGATCACGGGGGACTCGATGATCTCGCCGAGGCCGCCTGTAATTTTCTTCTGAGGCTTCGCCATGAGCCCGCGCATTCCCGCGAGCTGGCGGATCTGCTCTTTCGTTCCGCGCGAGCCGGAGTAGGCCATCATGTAGATCGGATTGAAGCCGTCCCGGTCCGAGGCGAGACCCTGGAACGTCGCCTCTTCCACCTCGGTCGTGACGTGGGTCCAGGTATCGATCACCTTGTTGTAGCGCTCGCCGTCGGTGATCACCTTCTGCTGGTACTGCTGGTTGATGTGGGCCACGTCCTTTTGCGCGCGCTCGATGATCGCGGCCTTGGAGCCCGGAATCAGGATGTCGTCGATGCCCACGGTGATCCCCGCCTGGGTCGCGTAGGTGAACCCCAGATTCTTGAGCGAATCCAGGATGATGGCGGTGGTCTTGTTCCCGAGATTCCGGTGGCAATCGCCGACCAGCTCCTCGAGCGCCTTCTTGTCCATCTCCGTGTTCTTGAACGGAATCCCCAACGGCACGAGGATCTCGTTGAACAGCACCCGCCCGACGCTGGTGTCGAGCCGCTGCCCGTCGAGATGGAGCACGATCGGATCGTGGAGCCCAGCCTGTTTATGGTCGTAGGCCGCCCGCACCTCCGTCATGCCGGCGTAGTGCTTCGGCTTCTTCCCCGGGGGAAGCGGCCGCTTCCGCGTCATGTAGTTGCATCCGAGCACGATGTCCTGGCTGGGCGCCGCGACGGGACGGCCGTTCGAGGGAAGCAGGATGTTATTGGTCGAGAGCATGAGCTGCCGCGTCTCGATCTGCGCCTCGAAGGAAAGCGGAACGTGGACCGCCATCTGGTCGCCGTCGAAGTCGGCGTTGAACGCGCCGCACACCATCGGATGGATGCGGATCGCCTTCCCCTCGACGAGCACGGGCTCGAAGGCCTGGATGCCGAGCCGGTGGAGCGTCGGCGCGCGGTTCAAGAGCACCGGGTGTCCCTTGATGATGTCGCCCAGGATGTCCCAGACCTCGGGGCGCTCGCGCTCGACGAGCCGCTTGGCGCTCTTCACGGTCTGGACGAAGCCCTTGTCCTCGAGCTTCCGGATGATGAACGGCTTGAAAAGCTCCAACGCCATGTTCTTCGGGAGCCCGCACTGGTGGAGCTTGAGCTCGGGTCCGACCACGATCACCGATCGGCCCGAGTAATCGACGCGCTTGCCGAGGAGGTTCTGGCGGAAACGGCCCTGCTTTCCCTTGAGCATGTCGGAGAGCGACTTCAGGGGCCGGTTTCCCTGGCCGCGCACCGCGCGGCTGCGCCGCCCGTTGTCGAAGAGCGCGTCCACCGCTTCCTGGAGCATCCGCTTCTCGTTGCGCAAGATGACTTCCGGCGCGCGGATGTCGATGAGCTTCTTCAGCCGGTTGTTGCGGTTGATGACGCGCCGGTAGAGATCGTTCAGGTCCGAGGTCGCGAAGCGGCCGCCCTCGAGTGGAACGAGCGGGCGCAGATCCGGAGGAAGCACCGGGATCGTGGAGAGGATCATCCACTCCGGCCGGTTGCCGCTCTGCCGGAACGCCTCTACGATCCGGAGGCGCTTCAGCGTCTCCTTCTTCCGCTGGACGGAGTTCTCGATCTTGGCGATCGCGCGAAGCTCGGCGGAAAGCTCGTCCAGGTCGATCTCGGTGAGGAGATCGCGGATCGCCTCCGCGCCCATTTTCGCGTTGAGCGTGATCGTCTCGTCCTGCGTGAGCTCGTAGTACTCATCTTCCGAGACGAGCTGCTTTTTCTTCATGCCGCTCGTGCCGGGATCGATCACGACGTAGGACTCGTAGTACAGGACCCGCTCCAGGTCGCGGATCGACATGTCCAGCAGGTGTCCGATGCGGCTCGGCACCGCCTTGAAGTACCAGATGTGGGAGACCGGGACCGCGAGGTTGATGTGCCCCAGCCGCTCGCGGCGCACCTTGGCCTGGGTGACCTCCACGCCGCAGCGGTCGCAGATCACGCCGCGGTAGCGGATGCGTTTGTACTTGCCGCAATTGCACTCCCAGTCCTTGACCGGTCCGAAAATCTTCTCGCAGAAAAGACCATCCCGCTCGGGCTTGAACGACCGGTAGTTGATCGTCTCGGGCTTCGTGACCTCCCCGTGCGACCAGCCCCGGATCGTCTCCGGCGAAGCGAGCATGATCCGTATGGAATTGAACGCGAGCCTCCGCCGCGAGATGTCGCGGTCGTCGACCCGGGCCAGTGAGAACCGCTGACGTTCCGTTGCGAGAGGCGACTTGATTCCGAACAGTTCCTGCATCGTGCCGTGCCTCCTCGTCTACGCTTCGTCCCGAAGCTGAACGTCCATGCAAAGACTCTGAAGCTCTTTGACCAACACGTTGAACGATTCCGGCGTGCTCGGAGCCGGAGGGTTCTCCCCTTTGACGATCGCCTCGTAGATGCGCGATCGACCCACGACATCATCCGATTTGACCGTCAGCAGCTCCTGTAGCGTGAAGGCCGCCCCGTATGCCTCGAGCGCCCACACCTCCATCTCTCCGAACCGCTGCCCGCCGAACTGGGCCTTGCCGCCCAGCGGCTGCTGGGTGACCAGCGAATACGGGCCGATCGAGCGCGCGTGGATCTTGTCGTCCACGAGATGCGAGAGCTTCATCATGTAGATGTAGCCCACCGTGACGCGCTGATCGAAGGCCTCGCCGGTGCGCCCGTCGTACAGAACGCTCTTCCCGTCCTCGGGCAGCTTCGAATCCCTCAGGCAGGCCTTGATCTCGTCCACGGTGGCGCCCGCGAACACCGGGGTCGCCACCGTCGCGCCGAGCTCCTGCGCCGCCCAGCCGAGGTGCGTTTCGAGCACCTGGCCGATGTTCATTCGCGAGGGCACGCCGAGGGGGTTCAGCACCATGTCCACCGGCGTCCCGTCGGGCAGATACGGCATGTCTTCCTCGGGCATGATCTTCGCGACCACGCCTTTGTTGCCGTGCCGGCCGGCCATCTTGTCGCCGACCGAGAGCTTGCGCTTCTTGGCGACGTATACCTTCACCAGCTTGACCACGCCGGGAGGAAGCTCGTCCCCGCGCGTCACCTTTTCGATTTCCTTTTCGAGGTTCTTCTCCACGCGGTCGAGCGCGCGCGCGGCGCCTTCCAGAAGGCTCCAGAAGCGCTCGTTCGCCTGGTCGTTCCGCGTGACTTGCGTCTTGTACGGGATCGCGTCGAGATCGGCCTGGGACAGGAACTCCTCGTCGATCTTCTTGCCGGCCCGGGCCACGGGCTTTTCCTCGTCCCCCTCCACCCACTTGTTCACGTACTCGCCCAGCAGCACCCTCGCCACCTCGGAGGCGCGCGTCTCGTGGACGCGGTCCTTTTCCTTCTTCGCCTGGCGGCGCAGGCGGTCGATCTTTCGCTTCTCCTGCTTCTTGGTCGACTCGTCCTTCTCCCGCCGGCTGAACACCTTCGTGTCGATGACGACCCCGTCCATCCCCGGAGGCGCCTTGAGGGAGGCGTCCCGCACGTCGCCGGCCTTCTCGCCGAAGATCGCGCGGAGCAGCCGCTCCTCCGGCGTCAGATCGGTCTCACCCTTCGGCGTCACTTTGCCGACCAGGATGTCTCCCGCCTTGACCCGGGCGCCGATCCGGACGATGCCCTCTTCGTCCAGATTCTTCACCGCTTCCTCGCTCACGTTCGGGATCTCGCGGGTGATTTCCTCGGCCCCGCGCTTCGTGTCCCTCACCTGCAGCTCGAACTCCTCGATGTGGATCGAGGTGAAGCGGTCCTCCTTGATGAGGCGCTCCGAGACCAGAATCGCATCTTCGTAGTTGTAACCGCCCCACGGCATGAACGCGACGAGCACGTTCGCGCCGAGCGCGAGCTCGCCATTTCGCGTGGCGGCCCCGTCGGCCAGGAGCTGTCCCTTCTTCACGCGCTCGCCTTCGGCGACGAGCGGACGCTGGTTGATGCACGTGTCCTGATTCGAGCGTTTGAACTTGGTGAGCCGGTAGAGATCGACGCCGGCCATCTCCGAGTAGTCGACGGTCCGCGGTTTTCCTTCCGGCTGGTCGTAGCGGACCAGGATCTGATCCCCCGAGACCCATTCCACGGCTCCCCCCCGCTTCGCCACGATGAGCGCGCCCGAGTCCTCGGCCACCTTGCCTTCCAGGCCGGTTCCGACGAGAGGCGCCTCGGTGAAGAGGAGCGGCACGGCCTGGCGCTGCATGTTGGAGCCCATCAGCGCGCGGTTGGCGTCGTCGTGCTCGAGAAAGGGAATGAGCGCGGCCGCGGGGCTCACGAGCTGGATCGGGGAAATATCCATGTAATCCACGTCGGCGGGCTCGACCATCGGGAACTCGCCCTTCTCGCGGACGTTCTGCTCGCCCACGAGATGGCCGTGCGAGTCGACCGCAGCGTTCGCCTGCGCGATCTTGAAGCGGTCCTCCACGTCCGCGGAGAGGAACTGAACCTGTTTCTTATCGACGGTCCCGCCCGAGACCCGGCGGTACGGCGTCTCGAGGAATCCCAGGTCGTTCACGCGCGCGTACGTCGCGAGCGAGGAGATGAGACCGATGTTCGGGCCTTCCGGCGTCTCGATCGGACACATCCGGCCGTAGTGCGTGTAGTGCACGTCGCGCACCTCGAACCCCGCGCGGTCCCGGGTGAGACCGCCCGGACCGAGCGCGCTGAGCCGCCGCTTGTGGGTCAGCTCCGCCAACGGATTCGTCTGATCCATGAACTGCGAGAGCTGGCTGGAGCCGAAGAAGCTCTGGATCACCGCCGAAATCGTACGCGCGTTGATCAGGTCGTACGGCGTGACCTGCTCCGCGTCCTGGAGCGTCATACGCTCCCGGATGATCCGGGCCATCCTCGCGAGGCCGACGTTGAACTGGTTCGAAAGAAGCTCCCCCACCGCCCGCACCCGGCGATTCCCGAGGTGGTCGATGTCGTCCGTCGTAATCGCAAGCCCGGGCACTTCGGCGCCGAGCCTCAGGTGGATCAAGTACGCGATGATGACGATGAAGTCTTCCGGGCAGAGCGTGGTCTGCTCGTCGTCCGGAACCGCGAGGCTGAGCCTCTTCCGCTTGTCCTTCAGACCGAGAAGGATCTCGTGCGGGAGCTTGCGGTTCAGCTTGTAACGGCCGACCTTGGCCAGGTCGTACCGCTTCGGATTGAAAAAGAGCTTCTTCAAAATGTCCCGGGCGGTGTCCGCGCGCGGCGGCTCGCCGGGACGCAGAAGGTTGTAGATGCGCGTGAGCGCCTCATCCTCGGTCTTGGTGGAATCCTTTTTCAGCGTGTTGCGGATGATGTCCGCCTCGTCCCGATGCGCGATGACAAACGTCTTCACGGTGGCGAACCCAGCCTTCCGGAGGCCCTCGATCCGCTCCATCGTGATGATTTCGTTGGCCTCGAGGAGAACCTCCCCCGTTCGTTCGTCGACCACGTCCTCCGCGGCGACCTTGCCGACCGCGTCCGGCTCCCGCTTGGACCGAGCGCCGCCGATCTCCTCTTCCTCGGTATCGTAGAAGAGCTCGAGAATTTCACGATCCGTCACATACCCCAGCGCCTTGAGCAGCACCGTCACCGGGAGCTTCCGCTTCCGGTCGATGTGCACGTACATGATGTCGTTCACGTCGAGGCTGAACTCGACCCACGACCCGCGATAGGGGATGATCCGCGCGGTGAAAAGCTTCTTTCCGTTCGGGTGGATCAGATCGTCGAAGAAAACACCCGGCGAGCGGTGGAGCTGGCTCACGATCACCCGCTCCGCGCCGTTGATGATGAAGGTGCCCTTGTCGGTGATGATGGGCAGTTCGCCCAGATAGACTTCCTGCTCGATGATGCTCTTGTCCTTGCGCCCCTCCTCCGTGTCCTCGCGGACGCGCAGGCGCAAGGTGGCCTTGAGGGGAACCGAAAACGTCAGATCCCGCTCCTGGCACTCGTCCACGGAATATTTCGGATCCCCCAGGTCGTACCGCACGAACTCCAGCGAGAAGTACTCGCGCGGATCACTGATGGGGAAGACGCTGTTGAAAACCTCCTGAAGCCCTTCGTTCTTGCGCTTCAGGGGCTCGACATCGGCCTGAATGAAATTGCGAAACGACTCCAGTTGGACGTCGAGCAGGTTCGGGATCTGGATGTCCCACTCCCGCTCGATCTTGCTGAAGCTCCGTCGCTCTTTGCCGCGAATCGCTTTCACGTCGATTTCACCCTTTCGATTAAGCCCACTGGAACCGGGAGCGGCCAACTAGCGAATCTCCACGGCGGCGCCGTTCTCCTCCAGCTTCTGCTTGATCGACTGAGCCTCTTCCTTCGAGACCTTCTCCTTGACCGGCTTCGGAGCGCCGTCGACCAGGTCCTTCGCTTCCTTGAGCCCCAGTCCGGTGACCTCGCGGACCACCTTGATGACCTGGATCTTCTTGTCTCCGGCGCCCATGAGCACGACGTCGAACTCCGTCTTCTCCTCGACCGCCGCGGCCGCGCCCGCGCCCGCGCCGGGCATGGCCGCCATCATCGGCATGGCCGCCGTGACGCCGAAGTGCTCCTCCATCTTCTTCACGAGGCCCGAGACTTCGAGCATCGTCATGCTCTCCAACATCGAGATGATCTGCTGCTCCTTCGTCGCTGCTTCCACGGTGCTTTCCCTCCTCCGGAATCGCGGCGGGTCCCGACCTTGGCGCGGACCCTAGCCCTGTTTCTTCTTAGCGATGGCGTCGACGGTTCCCACCAGTTGCCGCAGCGAGCCCGAAAGCACGCCGACGAATCCCTGGAAGGGCGAACGAAGCGCCCCGATGAACTGGCCGAGCAGCACCTCGCGAGGAGGCAGTTGGGCCAGGATCTTGATGCCGTCGGCGTCGTACAGCTGACCGCCGACATACGCCGCCTTGAGGGCGGGTTTTTCGAATTCCTTGGAGAATTCGGCCAGGATCTTGGCGCCCGCGATCTCGTCCGGCCCGAGCGCGATGCCCGTGGGGCCTTCGAGATACGGATCCAGCTCCCGGACGCCCCTTCCGGCGAGCGCCAGCTTCGTGAGCGTGTTCTTCTCCACGACGTACTCCACGTGGGCGTCGCGAAGCTTTCGCCGCATCTTCGTGACCAGATCCACGTTCATTCCCGTGAAGTTGGTCAGCACGATCGATTTCGACCGGGCGATCGCCTCGGTCAGCTCACGTACCCGCTCTTCTTTTTCCGCCGTCGGCATGGACGCGCACTCTCCGTTTCGTGAATCGGTCCGCTTGGGTCGCTACGCTTTGAAGCTCGCCTGGACCGTGGCCGGGTCGAGACGCACCGGGGGGCCCATCGTCGAGCTCAGGGTGACGCTGCGGATGTATTGCCCTTTCGCTGCGGGCGGCTTCGTCCGGACCACCTCGCGCAAGAAGGTCTCTACGTTCGCGAGAAGCTGCTCTTTGGCGAAGGAGGCCTTTCCTACCGGCGCGTGCAGATTCCCGGCCTTGTCGACCCGGTACTCGATCTTGCCGCCCTTGACGTCCCGGACCGCCTTCGCGACGTCGAACGTGACGGTTCCGCTGCGCGGGTTGGGCATGAGACCGCGCGGACCGAGGACGCGGCCGAGCTTGCCCACGTCTCCCATCATGTCCGGCGTGGCGATGATGCTGTCCACGTCGAGCCAGCCTTCGTTCAACTTCTTGATCCACTCGTCGGAGCCGACGAAATCGGCCCCCGCGTCGCGCGCCTCCTTTTCCTTCTCGCCCTTCGTGAGCACGAGGACGCGCACCTTCTTTCCGGTGCCGTGCGGCAGCACGACCGATCCGCGCACCAGCTGCTCCGCGTGGCGCGGATCGACGCCGAGGCGCATCGCGACTTCGATCGTCTCATCGAACTTGGCGGTAGCCGTCGTCTTCAGCCGCTCGATGGCATCCGGCAAGCTCGAGAGCTTCTCCGCCTGCAGACCCGCCGCCTGAGCGGCGTTCCGGTAGCGTTTTCCCGTTTTCATCGCCGCCCCTAACCCGCGATCTCGATGCCCATGCTGCGCGCGGTGCCTTCCACCATCTTCACCGCGGCGTCCAGATCATTGGCATTGAGGTCGGGCCTCTTGAGCTCCGCGATCTCGCGCACTTGCGCGGGGGTCACCTTGGCGACCTTGTTCCGGTTCGGTTCCCCGGATCCCTTTGCGATTCCCGCGGCGCGCTTCAAGAGCACCGCGGCGGGAGGAGTCTTGGTGATGAAAGTGAACGACCGGTCGCTATAGACCGTGATCACCACGGGGATGATGAGCCCCGGCTGCCCCTGCGTGCGCGCGTTGAACGCCTTGCAGAACTCCATGATGTTTACGCCGTGCTGCCCCAACGCGGGGCCGATCGGCGGCGCGGGAGTCGCGTTCCCGGCGGGCACCTGGAGCTTCACCAGAGCCTGAACGGGTTTCCCTTTGGCCATTGGATCATCCTTTCCTGTCGCGGGATTCTTCCCGCTCCCACATCGCGTGGTCGCGCGCCGGACTCCTCGGCGCCCGTCGCCGCCGGCCGTCAGACCGGCTTTCGCAGCCCGTTGCTAGACCGGCTGCACTTGTAGAAAGTCGAGCTCGACGGGAGTCGCCCGTCCGAAAATCGACACCATCACTTTGACTTTCTGCCGTTCCGGATTCACCTCGTCCACGACCCCGGTGAAATCGGTGAACGGTCCGTCCACGACCTTCACGTGCTCGCCCGACTTGAACGGCACCTCGGTCGACCCTTTCGCGCGGCCGCCCGCCTCCAGCTGGCCCAGCACGCGTTTCACCTCGGTCTCGCGAAGCGGGATCGGATCCTGCCCCGAGCCCACGAAACGCGTCACTCCGGGAACGTTCTGCACCAGCGTGCGCGTCTCCTGGTTCAAATCCATCTCGACGAGCACGTAGCTGGGGAACGTCTTCCGCTTCGATGTGATGCGCTTGCCATCCTTCATCTCGGCGAACTCCTCGGTAGCGACGAGGATTTGGCCGAAATGGGACTCCAGCCCCGTGGCGTGAATCGCGCGCTCGAGGTTGGTCTTCACCTTGTTCTCGTGCCCCGAGTAGGTGTGAATCACGTACCACTGCATCGTGGTTCCTTCCATGGACTAGCCCACCATCCGGATCAGGGCCTCGAACGCGAACGAGAGAGCGCGGTCGACGATGCCGATGAAGATCGAGATCACGACGACCATCACGATCACGACGATCGTCGAATCGCGCAGCTCGGTACGCGACGGCCAGCTGACTTTGCTCACTTCCACGCGGACGTCGCGCACGTAATCCCTGACCGCCTGGATCGCGGAGGTCCGCTCGGCACTTTTTTCGGTCGTCAATTCTGCGCGCACGGAATGAACCCTTTCAGACACCTACGACACCATGGCAGGCCAGGAGGGATTCGAACCCCCGACACCCGGTTTTGGAGACCGGTGCTCTAGCCAGGCTGAGCTACTGGCCTACCCAGGTCTCGTCCCCGGACTACCGGGTTTCCTTGTGAATCGTGTGTTTCCGGCAACGGGGGCAGAACTTCTTCCACTCCACGCGGTCGGGATGCTTGCGTTTGTTCTTCGTGTTCGTGTAGTTGCGCTCCTTGCATTCGCTGCAGGCGAGCGTGATTTGATCGCGCATGGCTCTCCGCCCTTACTCCTGGATCTCCGTTACGACGCCGGCGCCGACGGTGCGGCCGCCCTCGCGGATCGCGAACCGAAGCTCCTTCTCCATCGCGATCGGCGTGATCAGCTCCACCGACATGTCCACGTTGTCCCCAGGCATCACCATCTCCCGCCCCTCCGGCAACGTCGCCACCCCCGTCACGTCCGTCGTCCGGAAATAAAACTGAGGCCGATACCCATTGAAAAACGGCGTGTGCCGCCCC
>VBOW01000047.1 GCA_005893275.1 Candidatus Eisenbacteria bacterium
CTCTCCGGCCCGATCGCACCACGCGTCCACCGCGGCGATGTCCCCGCGCCGGATCTCCGCGACGGGCGCCGAGACCCGAAGCAGGGCGAGCTCGCGTCTCCCTTCGGCTTCGAGGAGGTGAACGGTCGTTTGGCGTGAATCGCGGTCGAGCACGATTCCGGTGGCGAGAAGCCCGACTCCGAGGAGGATCGCGATCAGCGAATAGAGCCGGGCCGTGAGGGACGTCACGTGTTACTTCCCGGAGACGTCGGCCGCGTAGCCCACCCCGGTGACCGTTCGGATGAGCCCGGACTCTCGCCCGAGCTTGGCCCGGAGCCGCCGCACGTGGACGTCGACCGTCCGCGTCTCACCGAAGTAGCCCAATCCCCAGACCTTGTCGAGAAGCTGCTCCCGCGAGAAGACCCTGCCCGGCCTCTCGAGCAGGAACTCGAGAAGCCGATACTCCGTCGGAGTGAGGCTCAGCTCGCGGCGGTGGAGCAGGACCCGATGGCGCTCGCGGTCGAACTCGAAAGGACCGATTTTCGTCGGGGTGGCGGTCTCCTCTCCGCGCGTGCGCCGGAGGATCGCCTGGACGCGGGCGGCCAATTCTTTCGGGGAAAAAGGCTTCGTCAGGTAATCGTCCGCGCCCCGCTCGAATCCGACGAGCTTGTCCATCTCCGTCCCGCGCGCCGTCAGGAGGAGCACCGGGAGGGAACGGGTGCGCGGCTCCGACCGGATGGCATGGAGCACCTCGAGGCCGCTCATCTTGGGGAGCAGAAGATCGAGCACGAGGAGATCCGGTAGCGATTTGAAGACGCGGTCCACAGCCGACTCGCCGTCGTGCTCTTTCACGACGCGGTACCCCTCGCGCGCGAGGTTGTAGCTCACGAGCTCGCAGATTTCCTCCTCGTCGTCGACCACCAGGATTGTCGCGCGCGGGCTTCGGGGCATCGTTCGCCGACGAGGTTTGGGATCGGGACGGGGCGCTTGGGCGCCGTCGATCGGGTCCTGGCGGATTGTACCATCGCGGCGATCCGGAACCTTCCCATACCGGAATTTCGTCAGGCGTCCGCGCCAGCGCTAAATCCCGCATTGACTTCGCGTCTTCCGTTCGGCTACGCTCCGCGGCCTGCCTTGTCTTTCCATCGAGGCTCTACCCGACTTCATGAAGCAGCAAAGGGGCTTATGACGAGGCGTTCGACGCCATGATGACGCGAAGCGACCAGTGGAAGCTTTACCTCACGGCGATCTTCGTGCTGGCGTCGGTCTGGACGCTCTGGCCCACCTTCCAATTCTATTCGCTGAGCCCGCAGCGCCGGCAGGAGGTTCTCCAGGCGCGCCCGTCCGCCGCGACCACGGAAGCGGAACGTTCCCGGATGGAGAAGGACGCCAAGCTGCGGGAGAGGTCCATCAAGCTCGGCCTCGACCTCCAGGGGGGCATGTACCTGCTGCTGGAGGTCGACCGCTCCAAGCTCGGCCCCGTGGAGGCCAAGAACGCGGTGGATCAGGCGATGCAGATCATCCGGAACCGCGTGGATCAATTCGGGGTCGCCGAGCCCTCGATCCAAAAGCAGGGGGAAAACCGGATCTTGATCCAGCTCCCCGGCCTGCTCGACCAAGAGCGGGCCAAGGCCCTGATCGGCCAGACGGCGCTTCTGGAATTCAAGCTGGTCAAGACCGAGGAGGAAGCGAGGGCGTTCTACGACCGCGTGGACCCATATTTCGCGCGGAAGCTGCGCGGAGGCGTTCCTCCCGACAGCACCGCCCCCGATTCGATCCTCCATCCGTTCACCTCGAAGCTCCTCGCCTCGTCCCATTCCGAGGCCGTCGTCCTAAGCGAGAACGTGCCGATCGTGGATCAGATGATCGGCCGGCTCAAAGTCGATTCCACGTTCGTCACCGACGCGGTGCTGGCGTGGGACGCGCACGAAACCGAAGTTTCGGGGCGCACGGCGCGAGGCCTCTACGTGGTCGGGAAGGAAGCGCTGATGAAAGGGTCGGAGGTGGCGAGCGCCCAGATGCGCCTCGACCTGGACCCGGCGCGACCCGGCGCACCGGGCGTCTCGTTCAACCTGACGAGCCGCGGCGGGGCGCTCTTCGCGGACATCACCGGGGCCAATGTGGGTCGCAGGCTCGCGATCGTGCTCGACGGAAAGGTCCAGTCGGCCCCCAACATCCAGGAGAAGATCCCGCGCGGCCAGGGCTCGATCACGGGCAGCTTTACCGAGGAGGAGGCGCAGAATCTCGCGATCGTGCTCCGATCGGGCGCCCTCCCGGCCCCGGTCAACGTCGTCGAGGAACGCACGGTGGGACCCTCGCTGGGGCAAGATTCCATCGAGAAGGGCGTTCGGGCCGGCGCGGTCGGAGCCCTGCTCGTGGTCCTGTTCATGATCATCTATTACCGGATCTCGGGAGTGGTCGCCGTGGTCGCGCTGATCCTCAACATCATGGGACTTCTGGCCTGCATGGCCGGTTTCCACGCGACGCTCACGCTCCCCGGGATCGCGGGGGTCGTGCTCACGATCGGAATGGCGGTGGACACGAACGTCCTGATTTTCGAGCGGATCCGCGAAGAGCTCCGAAACAAGAGAACCGTCATCGCCGCCATCGAAACGGGCTACGCGCGCGCGTACCGCACCATCATCGACGCGCACGTGACCACGCTCTTGAGCTCCTTCGCGCTGATGTGGTTCGGGACGGGTCCCATTCGAGGGTTCGCGGTCACGCTCTCGATCGGGCTCATCATCAACCTCATCACGGCGGTCGGGATTTCCAAGATGATCTTCGATGCCTGGTCGGTTCGCCGGAAGCTGGCTTCCATCAGCATTTAGGAGCGTCGAATGCTTCAAATTCTTCACGGGGTCAACGTCAATTGGATGGCGCGTCGGCACATCGCTTTCATGGTGTCGGGTGCCTTCGTGTTGGTCTCGATCATCTCCCTCATCGTGCACGGAGGTCCGCGCTACGGTGTGGACTTCACCGGCGGGACCCTCCTCGAGCTCCAGATCACGCCCCCGGTTTCCGTGGACGCCGTCCGCACGAGCGTGGACCATGCGGGATTCACGGGGAGCGAGATTCAGAAGCTGGATAGGCCGGGTCAGGTGTTGATCCGCGTCGAGTCGAGGGCCGGGAGGGGAAGCCCGTCGACGGCGGTCCCGTCCGCGCTGCGTCAAGCTCACCCCGGCACGAAGGTGGACGTGATCCGCGTCGAATCGGTCGGGCCGCGGGTCGGAAACGAGCTTCGAGGGGCCGCGATCAAGGCGATTTTCGTGGCCCTGGGGCTCATCCTCATCTACGTCGGAATCCGTTATGATTGGAGATACTCGTTGGGCGCCGTCGTGGCGCTGTTCCACGACGTCTTCATCACCTTGGGGGCGATCTCCATCACGAACAAGGAAGTCACCCTGACGGTGGTCGCGGCGCTTCTGACCATCGCGGGGTACTCCATCAACGATACGATCGTCGTCTTCGATCGAATCCGCGAAAGATCCAAGACGCTCCGCCGGGAACCTCCGGAGAAGGTCATGAACATCGCCATCAACGAGACACTGAGCCGTACGATCATCACGTCCTTCACCGTGTTTCTGACGGTGGTTTCTCTGTACACCTTAGGGGGCGAGGTCATACACGACTTCTCGTTCGCGATGCTTGTCGGAGTCGTTTTCGGCACCTATTCGTCCGTCTACGTCGCAAGCGGTCTGGCGCTTGAGGTCCAGCTCTCCCTCGAGCGCGCGGGTCGCGGGAAGAAGTAGCGCCGGCGCGCCGCCCGTAGCGGGCCATCCCGTGAACCTAACCGCCATCCTGCTCATTGCCGGGCTCGCCTCTCCAGCCTTCGCCGCGTGTACGCCCGAGACACCGTCGGCGGCACCGGAGCCCCGCCCCGAGCTCGGGCCTCCCACGGCGCTCCGTCTGTTCGCGGACGTGGAGGACGCGTGGGCCACATCCGACGCGGAGCGACTCGCGTCGCTGGTCGACACGTCCGCCGTCAGGATCGCGGTCAAGCCGGGAGCCCCGCTCACGGCGGCGCTCACGCGGGTGGCCGCCGCCTTCCTGCTCCAAGATCAGCTGAGGCTCGTGCGGACGCAGGGATTCCAAATGACACGGTTCCAATACGACCCGAAGAAACGGATCTGCCGCGCGACGGCGACCTGGACCGGCGATTGGGGGGGGCGCCAGGGAAGGCGCGCCGTCCGCGTCGCCCTCATCGCGAAACCGACGAACAACCGCTGGTTTCTCACGGAAATCCGCGCTGAAGATTGACCCGATAACGTGTCCGCGCCCGATTCCTCCCGTTCCGAAGCCGACGTTCTCTACACCGCCGACCTCCACGGAAGCCGAGGGCTCTACACCGAGGCGCTGACGCTCGCGCGCAAGCTCGGCGTGCGCGCTTTGATTCTGGGCGGCGATCTGGCGCCTCACGCGACGGTCCCGGAGCAACGCGCGTTCTTCACGGAGTTCCTGATTCCGCTGGTACGCGAGTACCGGGAGGACGCCGGCTCGGCGGATCTCTTTTTCATCATGGGGAACGACGACTGGCGTGCGAACCTCCCCGTGCTCCTTCGGGCGGGCATCGAGCGCTTCCACCACATCCACCGCACGGTGCGGCGGCTCGACGCGGAAACGTGGATCGCGGGGCTCGGCTCGGTGAGCCTGACACCGTTCGCGCTCAAGGATTGGGAACGCTGGGAGGAAGGGCTCAACGGCCCCATACGGATGGATGGCTTCCGGAGCCAGGAGGACGGCTCGGTTCACCCGTTCGATTTTCGCGGGCGCGAATGGGAGGAATGGATCGGGGCCGATCTCGAGACGATCGGGCGCGAATTGGGCCCCGATCGCACACCGCTCGTCTGTGTGTCCCACGGCCCGCCCTTCGGGACCGCGCTCGATTTGATTCACGGCGAAGTCCACGTCGGCTCCCGCGAGGTTCGCAAGTTCCTCGAGACCCATCGCCCCCTGATATCCCTCCACGGCCACATCCACGAGTCGCCGGCGGTGTCCGGGAGATTCGCCGATCGCCTGGGTCCCACGATCTGTGTTAATCCGGGCCAACGGATGGGAAGCACCCTGCACGCGGTCTGGTTTCGATTCGAGAATTTGGCCGGGTCGTTGACCCACACCCTCCTCGGGCCGGCAAAACTCGACGCTCCGGCTGCTTAACCCCGCCCGACATCTCCGCAGCACGGAACCGCAGCGCGTTCCGTAGGTACTCTTACATACAGCCCGATGCAGGACGGCGTGCGCCGCCATCTGATATAATGAAGCAACTTAGAGCCCCCTGATCCGAGGCCTCGTGACCGGGTTTCCCTCGCGAATCCAAATGCCCCGTTCCGCCCTGGCGGCACTCATCACCCTCGGCATGGCATGCGCCTTGCCTGTTCACGCGCCGTCCGCCGCACCCCGCGAGCTGGAGTTGAACGGCGGGTTCACGATCGCGAGGCTCAAGTACACGGGAGGCGGCGATTGGTACTCCGATGAGAGCTCGCTTCGGAACCTTCTCCGCGCGCTCAGGGCACGCGGGGAGGTGCGTGTGAGCCAAGACCAGGAAGCCGTCGTGACCCCGACCGACCCCGAGATTTGGAACTACCCCATGCTCTTTATGACAGGCCACGGCAACGTAAAGATGAACGAGGAGGAAGCCCGCTCGCTCCGAAGCTACCTCGATGCGGGAGGGTTTCTCTGGGCCGACGACAATTTCGGAATGGACAAGTCCTTCCGTGAGCTCATCAAGCGGCTCTATCCCGAGACGCCTCTCACCGAGCTTCCCTTCAGCCACGCGGTCTTCCGTTATCCGAATTCCTTTCCCGCGGGGGCGCCCAAGATCCACGAGCACGACGGGGGCCCGGCTCGCGTGTACGCGGTGATCAAGGGCGGACGCGTCCTGGTCCTCTATACGTTCGACTGCGATATTGGCAACGGAATCGAAGACGCCGGAATTCACGACGATCCCGCCGAAAGGCGGCTGGCCGCGATGCGCTTCGCGATCAACCTCGCGACCTATGCGGTGACGCATTGAGGCCCAAGCGATGAATCCCGCCTACGAAGCCTTGCTTCGCGTGCTCCGGCGAGCGCGCCGGCTCCTCCTCTGGCGCTCGGTCGAGCGGGCGGGCTTCCTCGCGACGTTCGGCGTCATGGCGCTCGCCTGCCTCGCGCTCCTGGCCTCGCTCCTTCTGCCCCTGCATCGCTCCGAGTACGTCGCGCTCCGCACGGGGCTCCTCCTTGGGGCCTGTGCGGCTTTGATCTTCACGCTCGTCCGAGTGCTTCGCTCGCGCGCGGGGCTCCCCGAAGCCGCGCTGGAGGCGAGCCGCCTGATCGATCCGCGCGAGGACGCGCTCCTGACCGCGCTCGAGCTGGGCCGTGGGGCGACCACGCGCTCGGTCGCGGCCCTCGCGACCGGTTACTCCGACGCGCTCACCCAGCAAGCGGTCCGTGCCGCGGCGGAGCGGGCCGCCTCGCTTCCGCTCCCGCTACTGCGCGCGTGGCGCGGTCGCTCGAGCTCGATCCGGCGCCTCGGGATCGCCCTGGCCGTCGTGGCCGCGGTTGCGGCGCTCGGCGGATCGCGCACGGTCACGGGCGTCAAGCGCATCGCCGATCCCGAAACGGCCCCGCTGGCGCCGATCCAAATCCGGGTCGAGCCCGGGTCGGAAGAGGTTGAGGGCGGGGCCTCGGTCCCGGTCCGGGTCTACGTGGCGGGGACCGATCGGAAGCCGCACTTACTCTCGAAAGAGCGATCGGCCGGAAGCCGTCCATGGCGCGAAACGACGCTCGAGCCTGCGGCCGGCGAGGCGCGCCCGCGCGCGGGAGAGCGGGCCTACGCGACCGTGATCGCCAACTTGAAGGAAGACCTCGCGTATCAAGTCCGCGCTTCCGACCAGGTCAGTCCGGTCTATCTCATCTCGGTTCGAGATCTGCCGCGCGCATCCGGCTTTCGAATTCGCTACGAGTATCCCGCGTACTGCGGGCTCCCCTCCGAGGGGACCAACGCGATCACGGGTGATCTCGCCGCCCCGCGTGGAACGAACGCCAGGGTCGAGGTTCTCCTCAATCGATCGGTGGACATCGCGTCGATCGACTACGAGGGAGGCGCCGCGAGGATCCACGGAGAGGTGGGCGAGCGACTCGCCCGGTTCGCGGTTCCGGTCCGCTCCGACGCGAAATACCGGATCCGCCTGACCGACCCGCGGGGACGCAGGGTCGATCTCGGCCCCTACGAGATCAAGTCCATCCCGGACCGCCCGCCGACCGTCACCATCCTCTCGCCCGGGGCGGTGGAGGACGTGACGCGCGATTTGACCGCGACCATCCTGGCCGGGGCGACCGACGACTATGGCGTCAGGAAGGTCCTCCTGCGCTACCGCGTCCGGGAAGAGGAGCAGCGCGTCGAGACCCTCCACCAAGAAAGGGACGGCGTGCGCGAGCTGGCCGTCCGGTACACGTGGTCCCTCGCGCCCTTGAATCTCCTGCCGGGCGAGGAGATCCAGTACGAAGTCGGTGCCCAGGACGGGAACCAGATCGACGGGCCCCAGGTGACCTGGTCGGAGACGCGGACCCTGCGCTTCCCCTCCGCCGCGGAGATCCTCGCATCGGTCGAGCGGCAGCAAGATTCATCCGTCGCCACCCTCGAGGACGCGATCCGAAACGCGCAAGGGCTGAAGGAAAAGTCGGAGGAGCTGGCGCGCGACATGGGGCGCACCCGCGAGCTGCCCTGGGAGAAGGGGCAGGACATCCAGAAGATGCTCGAGGGCCAGCAGACCGTCCGGGAGCAGATCGACAAGGTCGCGGAGAAGCTCTCGCAGGACGCCGACAAGCTGGCGCAGTCACGCGCGCTCAACGCCGAGCTGGTCCAGAAACTGTCCGAGCTTCACCAGCTCTTGAACCAGCTCCGCGACCAGTCGATCCTTCGCGCCATGCAGCGCGTCCAGGAGGCGCTCAACAAGATGTCGCCCCAGGATCTCGAGCGCGCGATGCAGAACATGAAGCTCACGCAGGAGGACGTGGTCCGCAATCTGGAGCGCACGATCGACCTTTTGAAGCAGCTCAAGATGGAGGAAAAGCTCGAGGCGGTCGCCGAACGGGCCTCGGAGCTGGCGAGGCGGCAGCTCGCGCTCAGCGATTCCCTCGCCCGCGCCCGTCAGCCGGAGGAGATGAAAGATCTCGCGAAAGGGGAAAAGGAGATCGAGAAGCTGAGCCAGGAGCAGCGCGCGGCGCTCGATTCTCTTTCGACGGAGCTGAAGCAGATGGATCCCGAGTCGGCCCGCGAAGCGGAGGAGCAGCGCGACAGGCTTCAGGGCATCTACCCGATTTTCGAGAAGTCGATCGGGTCGCTTCAGGACGCCATGAAGCAGGAGGCGAGGGAAAGCACACAGGATCTGGCCCATCAGCTCGAGGAGATGCGAAACGCGGTCAACAAGATGAAAGAAGATTTTGTATTCCGCAAGAAGAACGACGTCGGGCGGAAGATGGACGCCTCGATCCAGGATCTGCTCGAGATCGCGGACGCGCAAGAAGATCTCTTGGACGATGAGAAAAGCGCCACGGGCGAGCGCGCCTCGACCCAGCAGGGTCTCGAGGAAACCACCGAGGGCGCCGCGAACCGCATCTCGGAGCTGGCCAAGAAGACGCTCTTCATCACGCCCGACGTGATGGAGGCGATCGGTCGCGCGCTCGGGAATCAGAAGAACGCCGTCGGCCGCTATTCGATGGAAGACATGATCGGCGGACTCGTCGCGAGCAAGGAGGCGACCATCGCTCTGAATCAGGCGGCTCAAGCGCTTCTCAAGGCGAGGGACGCGATGGCGTCGGCCAAGTCCTCGACCGGGTTCCAGGAGGCCATGCAGATGCTTCAGGGCCTGGCCGGCGATCAGCAGAAGCTGAACAGCGAGGCGCTCTCGATGATGCCCGGGGGCCAGGGAGGGAACGGCCAGGATGGGAGGCTCACGCCCGAGCAGGCCGGCGCGCTGGAGCGGATGGCGGCCGAGCAGGAAGCGATCCGCCAAGGGCTGAAGGAAGCCATGGAAAAGCTCGGCCAGAGCGGGGGCACGATGGGTCGGCTCGGCGAGACCGGCGAGGAGATGAAGAAGGTCGCTCAGGATCTGCGCGGCGGCAGGCTCGATCAGCAGACGGTCGAACGCCAGCAGCGCATCTTGAGCCGCCTCCTCGACGCGCCCCGGAGCGTCGAGAAGCGGGACTACTCCAGGCGGCGGACCTCGCGCCCCGGCGTGGACGTCGTGCGCTCCTCTCCCGGCGCTCTGTCCGCCGAGCTCCTGAAGGCGAGGCCTTCGCTGGCCGCGCTCCTCGCGCGCGGCGGCCGCGATCCTGTCTCGCCGCGATACCGGGCGGTCGTGGACCAGTACTTCCAGGCCATCCTCGAGGGGAAGGCGCATTGAGGAAGGTTCTCGGCGCCCGGGCCCTCGCGTTCGTGCTCGCGATCCTGCCCGCCGCCCCCGCGTGGGGCTCCGCCCCGGCGCCGATCCAGCCGTCGGGGCCCTCGGCGCCCGTCCCCCGCCCGGCGCCCCCGCGCGAAGCGGCGAAGGGGAAGGGCCTCTATCACACGCTTCTCGGGAATCTCTCGATCCGGGCGCCGCAGGACACGGTCGGAGGCGGCGAATACGACGAGGCCCGGCGCCTCTTCGAGGCGGGGCTTTTCGATTCCGCCGCCGCCGAGTTCCAGCAGTTCGCGGCGCGCTTCCCGCGCAATCTCTTCCTGAACGATGCGATCGAGCACGTTCTTCTCATCCGCGAGAACCGGGAGCCCGGGGACGAGGCGCTCCGCCTCTACGCGCGCACGGTGGCGCTCCGGGGCGCCGGCCTCGTTGATTCGGCCGCTTCGGTCGCGCGGGCCGGGCTGTCGCGCTTTCCAAACGCGCGCGTCCGATACCATTGGCACTACCTCTTGGCCGAGACCGCGCGGGAGCGCGGCGATCACGCGGCCGCGATCCGCTACGCGCTCGTGATCGCGGACTCTACGTCGAAGAGCCGGCTCGCGCCCTACGCGCTGAAGCTCGCGGGGGACGAATCGATCGCGATGGGCGAGGATCCGGCGAAGGCGCTCCGGCTCTACCAAGCGCTCCTTGAGCGCTATCCCACGTCGCCGCTCGCGCCCCCCGTGCGCGCGCAGGTGCTCGAGATTCGGAAGCGACTTCAGCTGTGAGCCGGGCATTCCGATTCCTCCTCGCGGCGGGCGGCCTCGTCCTCGCGCTCTCGGGCGGCGGCCCGGCCCGGGCGGAGCTGCTTGTTCCGATGGATCCGGTCCAGACCGACCACCTCCGCGCGTACGGCCTCACCTACTGGGCGCTCCAGCAGGGGTTCCACGGCGAGTGGCTTCTCAATTACCGGGGCGGGTCTTTCTTGCTCCCCGACAACGCCCGCGTATCGAGTGAAGCCGCGGTTCGCGGCGTGCTCGTGGAAGCGGTGAGCGGGGCGCAGGTGGCCCAGATCCGCGCCGAGATCGCCGACAACAACATGGAGTCGGTAAAGCTGGAGACCGCTCCGCGCATCGCGGTATACGTTCCGCCGACGGCGCCGCCGTGGGACGACGCGGTCCAGCTCGCGCTCGAGTACGCCCAGATCCCCTACACCAAGCTCTGGGACGCCGAAGTGCTCCAGGGGCGGCTTTCCGAATACGACTG
The DNA here is from genome assembly GCA_005893275.1 of Candidatus Eisenbacteria bacterium. NCBI lineage: Bacteria > Candidatus Eiseniibacteriota > Candidatus Eiseniibacteriota bacterium. The sequence goes on from VBOW01000047.1 coordinate 10,605, forward strand.
GCTTCACCTGCACCACGAGGATTTCACCGGTCAGTACGGGAAGTTCTACGCGGCCTTCGCGGGGACCGATTGGTACCGGCGTCAAGTCGCGGAGAACGTGGCCATCGCGCGCAAGCTCGGCTACTCCAAAGTCTCGGAGCTCAAGAAGGCCGTGGCGCGCGCGATCAAGTCCTACGTCGCCGCGGGCGGATTCCTCTTCGCGATGTGCTCCGCGACGGACACCTTCGATATTGCTCTGGCGGCGGAAGGGATCGACATCGTGGGCTCCGAATACGACGGCGATCCGCCGGATCCCCACGCGCAACAGAACCTCGATTTTGGGCGGTGCCTCGCCTTTCAAAACTTCGAGCTCGAGCCGAGCCCTCTCGTCTACGAGTACTCGAACATCGACACCAGCGCGAAGGACATGCTGCGCGGCCAGCAAAACGACTATTTCACCCTGTTCGATTTCTCGGCGAAGCAGGATCCGGTCCCGAGCATGCTCGTACAGGACCACACGGCGAACGTTCCCGGGTTCATGGGCCAGACGACCGCCTTCGAGAAAAAGCTCCTGAAGCCGGGGATCACCGTGCTTGCCGAAATTCCCGGCGCGGAGGAGGCGAAATACATCCACGGGCATTTCGGGAAGGGAACCTTCACCTTCTACGGCGGCCACGACCCGGAGGACTACCAGCATGCGGTCGGGGACCCGCCGACCGACCTTTCCCTCCACAAGAGCTCCCCCGGGTACCGGCTCATCCTGAACAACGTCCTCTTTCCGGCCGCCGAGAAAAAAGAGAAGAAAACGTAACCTTGAGCGGGCCGATCGCGCCGGATACACTGCTGCTCCTATGAATACGATTACGATGGCGGAGGCGCTTCGCCCCGCGTTCGCGCGGCCCGACGCGCCGACGAAGGCCGCTCCCCTCGCGTACGAGATCTTCCTCGTTCTGGCCGGCAGCGCGCTGATCGCCGCGTCCGCGTGGGTCGCCGTTCCGCTCCCGTTCTCACCCGTGCCCGTCACGGGTCAGACGTTTGGGGTTCTGCTCGTGGGCTCCATCCTCGGAAGCAGGCGCGGCGCGGCATCCGCGCTCGCGTACCTTGCGGAGGGGGTTGCCGGCGCGCCGGTGTTCGCGGGGGGCGCATCCGGAGCTCCCGTTCTCGCGGGCCCGTCGGGAGGCTATCTCGCCGGGTTCGTGCTGGGTGCGTGGATCTGCGGGGCCCTCGCCGAGCGAGGCTGGGATCGTCGTGCCGCCACGACCATCGCTTCCATGACCCTCGGGAACTTGGCCATCCTGGGCGCGGGCCTCCTTTGGCTCGCGCGATTCGTCGGGCCGGGCCCCGTCCTCACGGTCGGGCTTTGGCCCTTCGTCCCCGGCGACGTCGTCAAGATCGGCCTGGCGGCGGCGCTCCTTCCTCTCGGGTGGCGGCGCCTCGCGGGACTCACCGCGCGCTGAATCGTGGCCGTCATCACGCATTTTTCCAAACCCACGGTGCTCGTGACCGGTGCGACGGGGGCCATCGGCCGGGCGGTGTGCCGTGAGCTCGTGGTGCACGGCTATCTCGTGATCGGGCTCGTGCGGAGCATCGAAGCCAAGGAGAGGCTCCCCTACGCGGTCATCCCGGCGCTGGGCGATGTCCGGGACCCGGCGTCGTGGGAGCACGCGATCGAGCAGTCCGACATCGTGATCCATCTCGCGCTCCCCGCGGATGAATCTTCCGGGCCGAAGGATCGCCCGGAGGCCGAGCTCGAGGCGCGAACGCTCGCCGAGATCCTGGATCGTCTCGCGGCACTCTGCCGCCGGCACAAGAAGCTCCTCGTCCATACCTTCGGCGCGCTCCTCTATGAGCCGGATCCCGACGGCTGGGTCCGCGAGACCTCGGAGATCACGCACGGCCGTGGCTTTGGCGTCCGGCATCGGCACACCTACCCCGTTCTGGAGCGGCACCGGAAGCGAGGGCTCCGCGCGATGAGCGTCAACCCCGCCTTCGTGTACGGGCGGGGCGGCTGGTTCGAAAAGGGCGTGCTCCGCCCGATGAGCCGCGGCGAATCCACGATGATCGGCGACGGCTCGCAGATCATGCATTACATCGAAGCGTCCGATGCGGCGTCGGGTTACCGCCTCGCGATCGAAAACGGGCTCCCCGGCGACGACTATCTTCTCGCG
>VBOW01000048.1 GCA_005893275.1 Candidatus Eisenbacteria bacterium
ACCCAAACGCTGCGATTCTTCTGTGTGAGCGTGGGCTTCGTGTGGCGCGCGCTTTGGGTGATCGATACGAGGAGTGTGCGACACATCGGGTCTACGCCTTGGCGCATCGCGAGGCCGGAAATTCGAAAAAGGCGCTCCGCCTCGCCGATGAGGGAATCGATTTAGGTCGTCAGTATGAGATTCTCTATGAACTAGGTCGAACGCTCGCATGGGCAGGAGAGACACGACTCCAAAGTCCAAGCCCCGACGAACAAGCTCACGGCCGGCGGCAACTCTGGGAGGCTCGTGCCATTTTTGAGCGCATGGGACTCTCACAGTGGATCCGTTCGGTGGATCGCTTGCTTGGGTTTGAATCCCAACCGGAGGCGGTCCCAGGCGAGGCAAGTCTACCTGGACTCGAGAATCTCGGTGATCTCGATCGAGGCGCACTTCGTTTTGGTATTGTCACCTGCAATCGTCAGGTCAGCGAAGCTGTGGAGATTTTGCAGAGCGTTGCGCCGAGTCAGATTCCTGTGCTCATAACGGGCGAGAGCGGTGTCGGTAAGGAGCTGCTGGCCCAGGCCCTCCATCAAATGGGCCCTCGTCGCAAAGCACCCTTCATACCCGTGAACTGCGGCGCTATCTCCGTGAATCTCCTCGACAGCGAATTCTTCGGGCACGAGCGAGGTGCTTTTACCGGAGCGATCGCATCGCGCGAGGGACTGCTCGCGGCCTCGGACAAAGGCACCTTGTTCCTCGACGAGGTGAGCGAGCTTCCTTCACAAGTTCAGGCAGCTCTGCTTCGGGTGTTGGAGACGGGCGAGTTGCGTGCTGTCGGGCGGGACGATGTTAGGAAAATCGAGATTCGGATCGTCGCTGCAACGAATTCGCGCCTTGAGAACCTCGTTGATCGCGGGCTCTTCCGCCAAGACCTCTTTTATAGGCTCAACGGTATTCGCGTCACAATTCCTCCGCTCCGCGACCGCGAGGAGGACATCAGGGCATTGTTCCGCTACTTCTGGTCGCAAGCCACCGCAACGGCAAAGAAGCAACTCACGATCGAAGATGGGGTCGAGACGGTGCTCTGCGCGTACAACTGGCCCGGCAACGCGCGCGAGCTTCGGCACGAGATTGGTCGGGTTGTCGCACTCGCACCTGATAAATCCTTGGTCCAAAGTGAGGCGTTTCTACCCCAGGTCCTGCGAAAGGATATCGCCTCCCTTCGGAGGGATCGCGAGCGGCGGGACGAGGCGGCTGAGGAGCGCCAGTTGATCCTCTCGGCCTTACGTGCCCATCACGGGAATAAGGCTGAGGCGGCCCGCAGCCTGGGCGGGATGAAGCGCACGACCCTCATTTACAAGATTGAGCGCCTGGGTATTCGGCCAGAAGAGTACCAAGCTAAGAAGTAGCTGCACCCCCACCATTTTCGCCAATTTACTTTTGCTCAATAGATTAGCAGCTTCCTCTGGCCCTTTCGGCGCCTTCCGCCTCGTGCGCCAATTCCCGCTTCGTTTGGCCTTCGCGAGCCAACTTACCTAATCCATTGTCCCGTATCCAGTAAACCTCCAAATCCAACGCGAGTCACATCGACCGCCGCTGTCGCGGGCGGGGATTCCCCCAATAACCGGCGAGGTCGAGATGCTGGTCGATTTTTGGCCGGCTTGGACGGCAACTAAGTCGCAAATCGACAACAAGTTACGTACATTCTTTTTGGATCCGCCTCCACCGCCTCGTGGCACCTACGTTGCCCTATTTGCTGGCCAGGAATGAGCGCCACGGAGGGTGGCGAAAACGAGGAGGCGGCAAATGGAACGGTCAAAGAACCTAAGAGGCGGATTCAAAGCGGCAACGGTAGCAGTGTTCTTCGCCGCGGCTCTACTGTCGACCGGATGCAGCAACAACGCGCTGCTAAACCCCCTGCCAAACTCGAGCGCGCAGAGCGCACAGACTGCGAACTCTGGTGGACAGCAGCCGAACCCAGGCGGACAACAACCGAACCCCTAGGCTCAGGAGAGCGTATCCATATCTTTTATCGCGGAGACAACATGGGCTGCCCTCAAATAGGACTTGCGGTGCTCGTCGCCGAGTTCGGAAACTATTTGGTGAAGCAGCCGCGATGCGAGAGTGAACCTGGACCGCGATTCCTTTCTCAGTCCAACCCGGGCAGCGAGAGCCCCCATCCTGTAACTCAACTGCCACGCGAGTTCTCTCATGCCGGATCGCTCGGCTCTTTCAAGACCGACTGTGAGCAAATCACGGAATTTGGTGTGATCGAGCCTCTGCTCATGGAGGATCTCAGATATAGCAAGCGCGGCGGGGACTACTATCACGAGAAGACCCCTCTGCTCGGAGTCTCGAAACAGCGTTTCGATTTCAGCCACGCTGGAGGCTGCGTTACCGTTCCGCGAGCGGGCGAGGTGCATTTCGATCTGGACCCCCCAGAGATCCTCGGGATCCCTAGTCTCAAGCAGCTCAATCTCTGCCTCTCGAAGTAGCCTGTCACTTTCCTCAACCTCATCCCTTCTCCTCAAGACCTTCGCAAGTAGCCACCCGAGTCGTGGCCTCACGACGGTGTACCCGTGCTCACTCAAGAGAGCCAGCGCCTTCCGAACACCCTCCTCTGCGAGGTCCCCCCTTCCCAAGAAATAATTTGCGAGGCCTTCGATCTCAAACGCCTTCCCGACGTAGGTTAAGTCTTTAAGCGCCTGCGACGCACGCATCACTTCACGTGCGTCGGCCAATGCATCCTCATATCTCGCTAGATGGATGGAGCACATCCCCGAACCAGCACGACCAGCTATGTACTCGAACGAACTTCCGAAGCGCCTTGCCCATTTAGACGATAGTCGGTTCTGATCAGCAGCCTCAGCGAATTGCCCTTGGTGGAACAACCAACTTCCTCTGTTACTAAGGATTCGAGCCTTAAAGGAATCCGAACGCGACGATTCCGCGAAACGCCACGCCTGGTCCAGCCACTCTCTTTCACCATCGGGGTCCCCCAAATACTGAAAGGCAGAGCTCATCGCGTTCGCAATTCTCATCTTCCAATATTCGGACTCCGCCAACTCGAATCCGGCGCGGAGCGTCTCGATAGATTCTCGGCTCGCCCCAGCAACAACCATTGCTGCACCGAGCTCGTACATTAATGCCGCGCGCTCGTTTCGTAGTGACGGGTCATCAGAGTACTGACTCAGGACTGTTCGCACGCGATCAATGGCTCTTGATCTGGACGCCTCGCCTCCGTGTCGCCAATCGATTTCAGCGAGGTCAGCGTGACATTGCAACAGGAGCGAACTGTTCTTCGTGCTGCCGGTCAAGTCTATGGATCGGGTCAGATGAGCCCGCGCCGAGTCCAACTCCCCTTTCGAAAGGGCAATTTGACCCAGCAAGTGGTGCCTTGATGCAGCGTCGTCAAGAGCCGCCGTGCCGTCTCCCCAAAGCTCGTCTGCCTTTAGACATTTCGTCGCTCTTTCGTCATCGCCGACTTGATGCAGGATATAGGCTAGGCGGAGACATATCGAACGTGCACGTGAGAGTAGGTGACTCCTCGCCGCTAGATCCAGGCAGAGCGCGAAGCTTTCGATTGCTGCCCTATGCTCACCTCGTTGGAGAGCGCTCTCTGCGGACTCCAATCCACGATATAAAGAGGCTAATGACGGACGGTATCGCAGTTCCAGGCCCGCCAATTCGTCCGAATCTCCTGACCCGTGCCTCGACTCAAGAATGCAGTTGGCGGCCTCGAGCTGAACTTCTTCTGTCGTGGGGCTCAAGGCCACTTGTCGTATCCCGTCCGATGCTAGTGACCAGACTCCATGGGAGCGGCGAAGCCAGCCCTTTGCCTCAAGTGATGGAAGCAAATCCTCGGCACGCCGCACAATCCCGAACTCCCTCAGTTGTTGGCTGGAGTTGACTCGCCGAAGGAGCGAAATGGCTACTAACGCCCGCTCTTCATCGGAATCCAAGTGCCGCCAGGCGAGAAACCATGGATTTGATTTCGGTTCAATTTCCAGAGAGTGGATCTGAGCAACCTCACGGAATTTCCAAACTCCGTCCCGCCTGTCGAGGAGTTTTTGGTCAATTAGTGAGGCTACAGCGAAGCGGAGCGCGCCCGGGTTCCCGCCGGTCAACCCTTTGAGTTTGGCAATCAACTCACCTTGAAGGTTGGCAGTTCCCAAGGTTTGCTTTAGCGCCTCGTCAAAGACTACGCCTGTAAAGGGCGGTAGTTGAATCGTTCGTTCGAACGGGTCTTCACTGCTGCCTCGCGAAGAGTCGCCCAAAGCTATAAGAACCCGGCTCGCACGACCGCCTTCTACAGAAAGCGCCCAGACGTACCGTGCTAATGACCTGCAAACTTGTTCTGAGGCAGCGTCGACGAGCGACCGCAAACTCGTGTGGACAAGGAGGGGCGAACCCTGACCGTACTCCCATAGGAGTGTCGCCAAGTCGATGGTCAATTCGGGGATTGCGTGAAGCTTCCCTCCCTTTCTAGATAGTTCAAGCGATTCGACAAGTTGTTCGTCAATAGATAGTTTGTTTGAGAAATCAAGCGCCACCGCCAGACCGCCGCTGCTAAGAAGCCTATGGGAAATCTCATGGAGTAAGGTGCTCTTCCCGATCCCCGGCTCGCCGGTGACATAAAGCAGGGTGGGCGTGCCGGGCTCCTCCGAGTACAACAGCCTCTCGATCTCCGCGATCTCCTTCTCGCGTCCGACGAGCCTCCCGCCCAGGATCTCGCCGATTCGGTCCTCGACCCCGAAGCCCTCCATGAACTCATCGGCGCTCCCCTGCCGCAGCCCGGGCTGGCGCTCGAGTGCGCGCATCACCACGCGCTCCAGATCCGCGGGTACGCGCACGCCGTGCGCTCCGGGCGAGGGCACCCAGCCCTCGAGCTGCCCCGAGATCACCTCGCGCACGGTGTGGCCCGCAAAAGGATGCTTTCCGGTCAGCGCCTCGTACGCCATCACGCCGACCGAATAGAGGTCGCTCCGAATGTCTGCGGGTTCGCCTTCCCACACTTCGGGTGCCGCGTAGCCGGGTGTGCCCGATTGCCCGGACGCTGCGCCACCGCTTCCACCCATCCCAGCGTCGGTGATCTTCACGACGCCGCCCGCACCCAACAAAATGTTCCCCGGCTTCAGGTCGCCGTGGATCTCTCCGTGGCAGTGGAGGTGCGCTAGCCCGCGCAATAACCCGGTCAGAACGCGCCGCACCTCATCAGCCGATTGAGGCTCACCCATCCTCCGCGCCCAATCACCCCCCTCGATGAGTTCCATCGTGTAATAGGCCTCGCCCGAGGGAAGCGCCCCCCAATCGAAGACCTGGATCAGGTTCTCGTGGCGGATCTGGCGGAGGCTGTCGAACTCGCGGCGGAGAAACGCGGACTCGGCGGGCGTGACGAGCTTCAACGCAAGCTCGCGGTCGCGGATCGAGTCCTGGACCCGATACACGCGGCCTGAGCCGCCCTCGCCAAGGAGGGAGCGGGATTCATATCGCTTCGGAATCGACGGGGAAGTCATAGGAAAAGCCGCTCCGGCACGGGCCGTACGCGGAACCAAACCCTACGCCCGGGTGGGCGGGGCGTCAATCGGCGCTAGCATAGGGCTAAGGAAAGGGGCGCTCAACTTCCCGCCAGCCTGGACTCCAAGCGCGCTTTGACCGCGGGCCATTCATCATCCGTGATGCTGTAATAGACCGTGTCCCGCACCACGTCCCGGTCGCTGGTCGCATGCTTGCGGAGCGTCCCTTCCTCCTTCGCTCCGATCCGGAGGATGGCCTCCCGCGATCGAACGTTCAAGGCATTTGTCTTGAGTTCGACCCGCACGCAACCCCAAGCCTCGAAGGCGTGGCGAAGCATCAGATACTTCGCCTCGGTGTTCACGTGGGTGCGTTGGGACGCTCGTCCGACCCAGGTCCACCCGATTTCGACCCGACGATGCTTGGGCTCGATATTGCCGAATCGGGTACAGCCGAGCACGTGTCCCGTCGCCTGCTCCACGGTCGCGAACGGAAGCGCCTCTCCCTCCGCCTGCATGCGAAGTGCTTCCTCCAAGTATCGAGAGAGATCCTCGCGCGTCTCGACCACGTTGAGCGTCCAGCGCCATAGCTCGGGATCGAGGCCGATTGCGGCGAGCCCCTCGAAATGTCGGTCGAGGGCGAGTGGCTCCAGGCGAATACGTGTGCCCTGGAGGGTTACGGGGATGATTTCCAAGGGTGGTCCGAAATAGCCAGTTGCAAGGGGCAATGTCCCCATCATTTTCGCGGCGGCCCAGGCGCGCTCTCTGAAACCCAGGTCTCACAACACGGCCCGAGGTTAACCCGGGAGGCATGGACCATGCGAATCGAATGCTCCGAGTCGTTCCCTGGAGTTACCAACGCAACTCCGTCGAATAAACGCCCCGCAGAAGGCGGTTAGGCGGAGAAGGGGCCGGAGGAGATCATGAGGACGGTATCGAGAAGTGAAGCTGGCTTCACCCTGATCGAGCTGGTGATCGTCATCGTGATCCTCGGTATCCTGGCGTCGGTCGCAATTCCGAAGTATGAGGATATGCGCGAGCAGGCGCGGGTGGCCTCCCTCAAGGGGCAGCTGGGATCGATCCGCTCCGCGGTATCGATCCAATACGCCCGCAACTCGCTGAACGGAGGCCCGGCGTTTCCCACGCTCAACGGAACGATCTTCGCGGACGGCAACGTCCCCAAGGAACCGGTCATGAACTCGAATGCCGTGAAGACGACGGCCGGTGTCGACAACGCGGGCGGCTGGCAGTACACCCAGCCGAGCGGACTCGTGAAGGCCAACCTGAACGCCTATTCAAGCTACTAATACCCCGGCCCGGGCGTCGCTACTTGCGCATGTGGCCGGCCCGCGTTTCCTCGCGGGGCTTCCAGCTCTAGGAAATGGCGCACCGGTTTGCGCCCGCCTCGAGCTCCGTGGGATCTCCTTGGGGAAAGTTACCTGCCTCGTTGAGGCGCACGATCGCGAGATGGTTCGGTGGGGTCGCGGGAATCCGCGACAAGAGGGTTTCGACGAATCCATCTTCGCTCGCGCGTAGCATCTCGACACGCCCGATCACGTCGGCCAGGGCCGCTCCGCACGGCCTGCCGTCGAACGGGATCGGCTCGCTTGTGTGACAGGGGAGAATCCACGTGTCGGGTGGCAGCTTGATGATCCGCTGCAACGTTCCATATAGCGCGTGCGCCCGCTGCCGCGCCTCAACCGCGCTCGCCGCGAGGTCGGGACGGCCGACGGCTCCGGGGAAGAGCGTGTCTCCGGTCAAGAGCGCGCGTCCATCGACCAGATAGCACATGCTCTCGAGTGTGTGACCGGGAGTGTGAAGCACCTGGATCGCGGATGTGCCGATCGTGATGGTGTCGCCGTCTTGGAGCGGGAGGAACGGATACGTCGTACGGTTTTGAGCCGGGAGATAGACCTTCGCCCGACATCGCGCGGCGAGAGGCCGCGAACGCGACAAATGGTCCGCGTGAACGTGGGTATCGATCACGTGGGTGATCGTGAATCCTCGCTCCTTTGCGATCCTCAAATAAATCTCGGGATCCACCGATGCATCGACGACCGCGGCTTCGCTTCCGCTGCCGATTATGTAGGAGAGACAGCCCTTCCCCGTCCGGCGAACCTGAATGATCTGCGCGCTCGAGCGGATCGGCTTCACATCCGCTAGGTTCCACGCAAGGCTCCATGCCTTCATCCCGCCCTTCAGCGAGAGCGCCTGAACACCACGCTCCCGGAGCGCGCGCACCGCGAGGAGGCTCGTGTTTCCTCTGGCGCAGACCGCGACCACCGGCTGGCCTGGCGGCAGTGCCACCCCCGCGAACGGCGAAGCGGTGCTCGCGCGCAACGCCTCGTGCGGATCCAGGTGGAGACTTCCAGGGATGCTCCACTCCTCGCGTTCCACGGCCGGGCGGATATCGAGTACGGTCACCGGGCGGCCGCTTTCGAGCCAATCTCTGAGAGCATCCACACCGATGTCGATCGACTCCACACACGCCTCCGGCGGATCGAAATTACAACGTCCCAGGGTTGTCGGACGAGCTTATCGGAGCGCGTATCATATCGGCCCGCGGCGCCTTGGGGAAGGTCAATGCTCACGTCCCCGTTTCCCGATGGCGAATCCTCCCTAAATGGCCTAGGTTTGCCGGGTTGGACTCGAAGAGGCTGAGCCCCCCACGGAGGATGCGATGACCGGCGCGCGCGCGCGGTTTGTCGTTCACGTTCTCCCGGGTCTCCTTCTCACAGTGGCCTGCGCGATCGCGGCCCGCCTGCTGCACGGACTTCTTCCCCCCAGGCCCGCCGCCGTCCTGGGCGAGGTCGTGGTCGCGGTGCTCCTCGGGCTCGTAATCGGAAACGCGGTCATGCTTCGGCCCCTCTTCGCTCCGGGAATCAGGTTCTCGTTTCATTCGCTCCTCCGCGTGGCGATCGTCATCCTCGGGGCGCAATTTTCATTCTTCCAGGTCGTGGCGATCGGCGGGAAGGCCGTTCTCATGATCGTGATCTTGATGGCGCTTGCCCTCACCGTGGCCCATGTCTTGGGGCGCCTCACCGGCGTTCCAGGGCGGCTCGCCACCTTGATCGGCGTGGGCACCGCGGTCTGCGGCAACACCGCGATCACGGCGACGGCGCCGGTCATCCGGGCCGAGGACGAGGAGGTTTCGTTCGCCGTCGCGACCAACACCCTCTTCGGCACGGCCGCGGTGTTCATCTACCCCGTGTTGGGCCACTGGATCGGGCTGTCGAGCGCGGCCTTCGGGACGTGGGCGGGCACCGCCGTCAACGACACCTCCCAGGTAGTCGCCACAGGTTTCGCTTACAGCGACATGGCCGGAAAGGTGGCCACGGCGGTGAAGCTCACACGGAACGCGCTCATGGGCGCGGTGATCGTGGGGATCGGGCTGGTCTACGCGCGCGGCGAGGGCGGCGCGCATGGCTGGGGCGACGCGCGCGGGGAACCGCCGGCGCTCGGCTTGCCCGCGGCGCTCAGCAGCCTCGGCCCCCGCGCGGCCGCGAACTGGGCTCGCCTCCGGCAGTCGATCCCGGGCTTCGTCCTCGGCTTCCTGCTCGCGGCGCTCCTCAACACCCTGGGTGCGATCGCGTGGGCGGGATCTATCAGCGGGAGAGACCTCTCTCACGATCTGCAGGTGGCCTCGCGGTTCTTGATTCTCGTCGCACTCTCAGGCGTGGGCTTGAGCACGCGCGTGAGCGCGATGAAGCGGATCGGCGCGACCCCGTTCCTGGTCGGATTCGCTACGGCGGCGACGACGGCGCTCGCGAGCTATCTGTTGATCCGCTGGCTGGGACCGGCTGGAGGCTGATCGGGCAGGCCGCGAGCGGAATCGGGGATGGGCGACCCGGCCGCCGGGGCGCGGCCCCCGTTCCGAAGCCACGGTGCGAGCCTTTGGTGAAGTCTCTGGAAGGGTTGCATCAACAGCGTCAAGAAGAAGACGATCGCCGTCGTGACCGCGAGCGTCCATATCCAATGACGCAAGCGGAAGCGCCGAGCCGTCGGAGCGGCGATGATGAGCCCGAGAATGGCGGCAATCAGGACCATCGCGTCGAAGCTCGCGCGTTGCCAGTAGACATCGTCCAGGTGGAGCCACATTCCGAACTCATCGAATGTAAGCGCGAGCCCGACACCATACAGAATCGCCGCCCGGGCAAGGCCCCGGCTGTCCGGACGAAGAAAAATCAGGTACGCGCCTACTCCGCTCAGGATGAAAATCCCGTAGTTCAGGTGGTGGACGTGAGTCTGCCCGAAACGGAGGTAGAAGTCCCGCATGGTTCCGAACGCCATGAGGAGGACGATGCTGCGGGCGATGGCAAAGGTGAGGATAAAAGCAACGAACACACGGCGGGCGAGCCGGGTCACGCCCATCTGCTGCTCTTCGGGCGGAACGTCGTCCAGCGCGGCGTCGGGAGGCGCGTCTACGGGCACGGCCCCATGCTAACCGTGCCGCCGGCCGGAGAGAAGGGGGAAGGGGGGCTGATAACTCGGTCGAATTCGACGCGACGCATCCGGGAGCCGATGGTACCTTTTCCCACATGAGAACCGCGTCGATGGAGCACGGGGGAGGGTTGAGCCCCGACGCCATGTGGACGGCGTTCCGCCGGGGGGACCCGCACTACGACGGACGTTTCGTTACGGCCGTGCGGACGACCGGAATTTTCTGCAGGCCGTCGTGCACCTGCCGGAAACCCCGGCGCGAGAACGTGCTCTTTTACCGCTCCCCCAACCAAGCAGCCCGTGCCGGATTCAGACCCTGCAAGAGGTGCCGTCCCGAGCTTCGTGGAGGCCCCGCCGAAGCAGACCGTGCGATGGCCGCGAAAGCGATCGCCTTCATGCGGGCGAATCTGGATTCTCACCTCTACGCGAAGGACATCGCCGCGGCGGTTGCGGTCAGCCCGTCGCATTTCGCGCGGCGTTTTCGCGCGGCGGACGGACGGACGCCGATGCGCGCCCTGGCCGACTTGCGCGCCGAAAAGGCCGAAGCCCTGCTCCGCGACCGGGCGGTGGGCACGCTCGATGTGGGATTCGCCGCAGGGTTCCAGAGCCCTTCCGCGTTCACCCGGGCGTTTCGAAGAAGGACCGGTCTGCCGCCCGCCTCGTGGCGGCGATCCTTGAAAGGAGAACGGACATGAAACACGGAAGACGGATCGACGTAGCGGCGGTGCGGACACGATTGGGAACCTTCGCCGTCGCGGCCACGCCTCGGGGTCTCGCAGCCTTATTTCCGCTCCCGCGGGGGCGAATCACGGGAGCACGCGCCGGACGAGAGCCAACGCTCGCCCGCCGAGTCCACTCGGGCGCCCGGCTCGTGATCCACCGTGCCCGCGAATCCTATCCTCCCGCGCTCTCCCGCGCGGCCGCCGCGCTCCAGGCGTACGCTTCCGGCAAGGCCCGTGGCAGAACCCGCCCCGTGCTCGATCTCGACGGCACGCCGTTTCAGCGCGCCGTGTGGAGGCGGCTCTGCGCGATTCCCGAGGGGAAGACGATCTCCTACGGAGCGCTCGCGGCTTCGATCGGGCGGCCCCGGGCGGCGCGCGCGGTGGGCGCAGCGGTCGGCGCGAATCCTGTTCCGATCCTCGTGCCCTGCCACCGGGTCATCGGCCAGGACGGCGGGCTCACCGGATTCGGCTTGGGACTACCGATGAAGCGCGCGCTCCTGCTCCACGAGGGACATCGCACGAGGTAAATCCGAGCACGGCCGTGGCGTGAACCGCGAGGGACATGGTACCGTTATCGTTCCATGTCTCTCGCGATCCTCCGCGGCCACCTTCGAAGCAGCTTCCGCGCGTTAGGTCACCGCAACTACCGTCTCTACTGGACGGGTCAGCTCGTCTCCCTGATCGGAACATGGATGCAGAGCGTCGCGCAGGGGTGGCTCATGTACCGCCTGACCGCCTCGGCGTTCATGCTCGGCCTTCTCGGCTTCGCGCAATTCCTGCCGGTTCTCCTGCTCACGCTCTGGGCGGGCGTGATCGTCGATTCGATGGACAAACGCCGCCTCCTGCTTCTCACGCAGACCGCGTTTCTGATCCAGGCTGCGTTGCTCGCCACGGCCCTCAGCACCGGGGTCGTGAAACCGTGGATGGTTCTCGCGCTCGCGTTCGTATTCGGCACGATCAACGCGCTCGATCTCCCGGTCCGCCAGTCCTTCGTGGTGGAGCTGACGGGGAAGGAAGACCTCTCCAACGCAATCGCGCTCAACTCGGCGGCGTTCAACACGGCGCGGGTCGTGGGACCCGCGATCGCCGGGATTCTGCTTGCCACGGTCGGCGAGGCGGGCTGCTTCTGGTTGAACGCCCTCTCCTACGTCGCGGTGATCGCGAGCATCTGGCGCATGGACCTCCCCGCGCGGCCGAGCGTCCGGTTCGCCGGGAGGCGCGCGGTCGAGACGATGATGGAAGGGATTCGTTACGCCAGAAGCGTCCGGCCGCTTCGCAATCTTCTGACGCTGCTCGGGGTGACCGCAGGCCTGGGGTTCCAATACATGATCCTTCTCCCGGTATACGCTCGGGAGATCCTTCACGCAGGGCCGAAAGGGTACGGGGGCCTCGTCACCGCCTTCGGGTTGGGCTCGCTGGTCTCAGCCGCATGGATGACGCGAAAGCTCGACCGCTGGGCTCTGCGTCGCAACCTCTTCATCGGGCTCTTATCCGCTGCGATCGGCATGGGAACGTTCGCGTGGTCGCGCACGCTGGAGCTGAGCGTGGCGATGGGATTTCTCGCCGGCTTCGGCCTCATTCTCTACATCGCGACGACGAACACCCTGATCCAGGTCACGACCGAGGACCGTTTCCGGGGGCGCGTGATGAGCCTCTACACGCTGATGTTCGTGGGGACGGCCCCGATCGGGGCGCTCGTCTCGGGCACGATCGCGCAGCATTTCTCGGCGCCGGTCGCGACGTCCTTCAGCGCCCTCGTATTGTTGGGCGGCGCGCTCTGGATGATCCGCCGCCTGCGCGTGCTGGCGGCGCGCGAAGCCGTCACCGCCACGGTCCCCGCGGCCACGGAGAAGGTCGGGTAGGGACACGCAACCGAGGGCGCCCGGGCTCAAGCCGCCCGGCGGAGTTGCGTTAGCCGGGGTATTTCCCCGTGATGTAGTTCGTGAGGTACTGGATCTCGTACTTTTGGTCCTGCGAGATCTGCTTGACCAGATCGCCGATCGACACGAGACCGACCAGCTTCCCCTTCTCGAGGACCGGCAGGTGGCGGATTCGCTTTGCCGTCATGATCGCCATGCATTCCTCGACGGCGTAGTTGGGATCGATGCAGATGACTTGGCTGGTCATGATCTCGCGGACCTGCGTCGTCTTGGAGGTGCGCCCCTCGAGGACGATGTGGCGAAGGTAGTCCCGCTCGGTGATGATGCCGCAAATCTGATCCCCTTGCGTCACGAGAAGCGAGCCGGTGTTGCGTTCCACCATCTTCTTCACGGCTTCGTAGACGGTCGCGGTTCCCTCGATTGTGTAAACCTCGTTCCCCTTCTTTGCGAGCAGGTCGGCGATTCTTCCCATGGCGAACCTCCCTTGGGAATTCCAGCGGGGCCCCCACCTCTCGAAGCCTAGCACGGGCTCCGGGCTCAGGGAATGGGTTTGCCGGCAGGCACGGCGCGCATGTAGACGCGCGATCCGTCGCGCAGGACCGCGGGTCCTGAAAATCCCTCCGGGGCCTCGTTCCGATCCATCACTCTCACCCAGGCGGAATCGGCATCCGCGACATTTCGCCAGCGCGCGGCCGGCGAGAGCCAGATCGCAACCACGGGACGCGCCGTCCTCAGCGAGTCGAGCTGCTTCAGGAGCGGCAGAAAGAGGGCGGGGCGATCGAGATGCCAGGAGACCCAGTCGGGCGCGTCGGACAAGACGAGGCCCCCTTGCGGCCATTCTCGCGCGCGCACGGTGAGCGCGGCCTGCGTGCCAGGGCCGACCGGCGGGAAGCGCCGGTGCGCGTCCCCTCGTTGGTAGACGACGTGCGCGCCTCGCTCGAGCAGAACGGCCGCGAAGAGCACGGCCAGCCCTCGCCCCCGTGCCACGCGCCCGAGGACCGGTACTACGGCGATGCCGAGGAGGACCCACACCAGCGGGAGCACCGGCACTAGAAAACGCGGGCTCCGCTCGAGGGCCGACATGGCGGAGATCTGCCACGCGATCGCGACGAGGAGCGGCGCCAGGTGGCGACGCGGCTGAAACGCCTTTGCGTGCCGTCCGAGCGCGAGGCCGGCGAGCGCGGCGCCAAGTCCCACGGGGCCGAGCCCTGCCGAGAGATCGAGCACGTACCCCGCGATATCCTTGATGTAGCGGAACGCGAACGACCCCGGATAGTGAAGGACGTACTCCAACACCCCCGGCAGATGCGCGCCGAGCATCCGCGACGACGAATACCCTGGATATTGCGGCGTGTAGAGGAGCATCGGATTCCCCTGGATCGCGAAACCCCCGCGCGCCCCCTGAATCGCGGCGAGCCACGGCACGCAGAGCGCCGCGTATACCGCGGCGAACGCGAAGGCGCGCGCCCATCGAGGCGCGCCTGCGCTGGGCTCGGGCCGGGCGCTGGGCTCGGGCCGCGCCGCGATCCAGAGCCAGACCGGGAGGAACAGGAGCGATTCACCGCGCAGGTACCACGCCCCGGCGGCTGCCAGCGCGGCCGCGCCGGCAGCCGGGATCCCACCTGAGCCGAGGAGGAGGATCCATACCGCGAGCTCGAGCAGGGCGGCGGGTACCTGGCTCATCCCCGGAT
>VBOW01000049.1 GCA_005893275.1 Candidatus Eisenbacteria bacterium
GCTGGCCCTGGTAGCGGGCCGCGATTCGGAATGGAGACGAAGCGTCGGGGTCCAAGAACGGGATGTCCGTCGAGAGCAGGTCCGGACCAAATCCATCCGTCCAGAACATGGACTCGACGTTCTCGGACGGCGTGCCAACCGAGCTGTTGGGCCACGGCATGATGAACGAATTCTGCTCGAGATGGATCGTGTCCAGGAACGAGGTCGGCATCGCGGGCGAAGGATCCGAGATTACCCCCGAAATCGAGTCGGGCACCGCGGCGGACGCGGCGGTCCACGTGAGCCAGTACACGTTGGCGTATGCGTACCGGTTCTCGATCGAGAGCGGGCCGACGCGGTCCCGGAGGTTTCGCGCATAGAAGGTGATCGCGTCACCCGAGTCGAATACCCCGTTCGCGTTCGCGTCGCGCGTCACGACCGGGATCGGCGTCGAGGTGGCGCTGTCCCCCACGTCGTCGTAGCCCCGCTCCCACACCCCGATCTGCGAGATCGACACCCCCGCGGGAAAACCCGCCGCGGCCATCGAGGCGTAGCTCACCGAGCTCCACCCGGTCGTCGTGACCGAGATCCGGAACTCCGGATTTGCCGCGCCGGCGCGCCGAGGCGCGCGCGAGGGCAACCGCGCTGGCTGCGCGCCGACCGTCGTCCGCCTCGGGAATCGACGCGCGGATTCGTAGTTTCCCAGCATTGTGCGCTGGACGTGCTGCCAGACGCCGACGTCCGCCCCGGGCCGCACCGCCGGCCGGAGCTTCAGCTCCCGTGCGGTCGCCTGGACGAAATCCACGCGAAGCGTCATCCGCTTTAGCACCGAGAATCGCTTGTGCCCGGGGTCGTAGCGCACCGCCCGCACGATCGCGGGCATCATCCAGGAGTCCCCGAGCGGACCACCCTCGCCCAGCGTCACCGCGTCCCTGGGCCAGATCTCCCCGCGACCGTAGATCGCCGGATCGGGGTCGTAGCGCTCCTCGCTCACGGGCCCGGTCTTGGGATCGTCCGCCACGAACCGCTGCTTCATCACCGGAAGCGGGGGCGGCAGGCCGGCCCGCTCCTCCCAGTCGGCGGAGATCACGCGCGCCCGCGCGCTCATCCCATCGGGGACGCCCACCGGGATCATCATCGTGGGAAGGGAGGGGCGGCCCGGCTCATCGGCCGCGTAGGCGCCGGGCATCGACACCCGCACGTACCGCGCGCCGTCGGCGGAAGTGCTGTCAAAGCGCGCCGGCGGAGGCGTGATCTCGAACGTGGCGCCGCGCGCGTCCTGCGCCACCGCGCGAACCGAAGCCCCGGCGGCGAACGAGAGCGTCGCCGGGAAGGCGAGCGAGAGGACGGCGATAGAAACCAGCCGTCGCGCGATGGGGTGGATGTGCGGGGTCCCTTTCGTGAGTGATTCGGCGGGCCTCGTGGACCCGGCATTATAGGAACCGGGCGGAAAAGGCGTCAAGGCCGGACCCCCTCGTTTGACACTCTTGGACGGCGGGTGCTAGACTTCGGCCATCGAGCCGCTACGCCCTGCTACCGATCAGCTAAGAATTCGAGCGTCGCGGATCTTGGGGCCGTTCGTGCTCCTGTCCGCGCTGCTGCTCCTTGCATCCTCCGACACGCCTCTTCCAGCCCAACCCCACGAGCGCTTCATCATTGTGGGCTTCGATGGAATGGATCCCGGCGTCGCCGAGCGTCTCATCGCGCACGGGAAGCTTCCCAATCTCGCCCGGATGCAAAGGCACGGCGCCATGCGCGCGCTCCGCACGACGAATCCCGCGCAGTCCCCGGTCGCTTGGTCCGCGTTCTCGACCGGATCGAACCCCGGCAAGACCCGAATCTACGACTTCCTGAAGCGTAACCCCGCGACCTACTACCCCGATTTCTCGACCGTGACGGTCCGCCGGGGGCAGTTCGCGCTGGGATTCATCCCGACACGGGCCCCGGCGGTCATCAACAACCGTCGGGGAACCACCTTCTGGCAGATCGCCTCCTCCCGAGGGATAAGAACAGCCGTGCTCGAGGCCCCCATCAACTTCCCGCCCGAGAAGCTACAAACCGGCGTACTCCTCTCCGGGCTCGGGGTTCCCGATATCCGGGGTACGATGGGCACCTTTTCCTATTTCGCGACCGACGCGACGGGGGCCGCCGACACCGAGATGGGGGGGAAAATCGCCCGCCTCGCGCTCGATTCCAACGGGAGGTCCCGCTCGGTCGTCCACGGCCCGCGCAATCCCTTCGCGGGACGCGACCGGGAAGGGCGGATTCCCGACCTCACGATCCCGGTCGAGTTTCAGCGGGTGAACAAGAACGCGGTCCGGATCGCGCTCGCGGGGCAGGTCCGCACGGTCGGGCAAGGGCAGTGGAGCGACTGGTATACGATCCAGTTCCACATCGCGCCTCTGGTCGCGGTTCGGGGGATCGCGCGATTCCACGTCATCGAGGCTTTCCCCGAGCTTCGGGTCTACCTCTCGCCGATCAATCTCGACCCCCGCAGGCCCCCCATTCCCATCTCGAGCCCGCCGGCTTACAGCGCGCAGCTCGCTCGAAAGCTCGGCCTCTACAAAACGCTCGGCTGGCCCGAGGACACATGGGCCCTGAACGAGGAGAAGATCGACGAGAACGTCTTCCTGCAAGACCTGAACTACTCCTTCGACCGCCAGCGCGCGCTCGTGCTGGACGCGATTCAATCGATGAATCCCGACCTCTTCGTGACCGTGTTTCAATCCACGGACAAGGTGCAGCACATGTTCTGGAGGCTCATCGATCCGGAGCATCCGATGTACAACCGCCGGCTCGCGGCCCGCTACGGCGGAGCGATCGACCGAGTGTACATGCGGGCGGATTCCCTCGTGGGTACGCTGCTCGAGCGCTGCAAGGACGGCCGAACCACCCTCCTCGTCTGCTCCGACCACGGCTTTGCGAGCTTCCGCAAGGCGGTGAACATCAACACCTGGCTCGTGCGGAACGGCTACATGACGCTCTCCAAGCTGGACCCCGTCCGCGATCGCAACCTGGAGGACCTCTTCGGACGCGGCACGTTCTGGCCCAACGTGGACTGGAGCAAGACGCGCGCGTACGCGCTCGCCCTGGGGCAGATCTACGTGAATCTCCAGGGACGCGAGCGGCTCGGGATCGTGCCGCCCGGGCGGGCGTACAACGAGCTGCGGGAGGAGCTGGTGAAGAAATTTGGAGCCCTGCGCGATCCCGACACGGGGGAGGGGGTCGTGCGCAAGGTATATACAAGAGAAGAGCTCTACCGCGGACCGTACTTCGACGAGGCTCCCGACCTGGTGGTGGGGTTTGAGCGCGGGTATCGCGTTTCGTGGCAGACCTCGCTCGGGGGCATCCCACCCCAAGTCATCGAGTGGAACGAGAGGCGCTGGAGCGCCGATCACTGCTCGGTGGACCCCGGCCTCGTACCCGGCGTACTGTTTTCGAGCAGGCCGCTGGATGCGGCGTCCCCCGCGATCATCGACATCGCGCCGAGCGTGCTCAGGCGGTTGGGTGTCACCCCTCCCGCGACCATGGACGGCGGCGATCTGGGGCTTCGCTAGGGCCGCCCTGCGGGGGTCACTTGGCGCATCGGAAGCTGTCCCTGTACTGGGAGCTTGCCCGCCCGTTCACGCTCATCGCCCCGGCGCTGGGAATGTTCACGGGCAGCGTGATCGCGCTTGGGGCGCACCCGCCCGTCCCTCTCGCGCCGTGGATCGCCGTGAAGATCGCGCTCGGGACCCTGATGGCGGCGGTCCTGAACGCGGCCTCGAACGTCCTGAATCAGGTCACGGACCTCGAAGCGGACGCGATCAACAAGCCCGCCCGGCCGCTTCCATCGGGCCGCGTGAGCGCCACGGAGGCGGTCCAGCTCTCTGGATGGCTCTACATCGTCGCGTTCCTCCTGGCAGTCCCGGTCGGCCCCCAGTGCACCCTTCTCGCCGGAACCGCTGCGACGCTCACGGTCGCTTACTCGGCGCCGCCTCTCCGCTGGAAATCGGTCCCTTACCTCGCGAACCTCGTGATCGCGATTCCACGGGGGCTCTTGCTCAAGGTCGCGGGCTGGTCGTGTGTGCGCGACTTCGGGCGGCTCGAGCCTTGGTACATTGGCGCGATCTTCGGCCTCTTCCTGCTGGGTGCCACGACGACCAAAGACTTTGCCGATCAGAAAGGGGACGCCGCGGCGGGCTTCCGCACCCTCCCGGTCTTGCATGGAGCGCGGCGCGCGGCCTGGATCATCGCCCCCTTCCTCGTGCTCCCCTTCCTGCTCATCCCCTATGGAATCGCGCACGGGTACCTGAGTGGGAATCGGGTAGTCCTCTACGGCCTTACCGCGCTCATGTGTGCCTGGGGGGCGTACGTCGTCTATCTCATGGTTCGCAGACCGGACGATCTCGCCCGGACCGAAAACCACCCGTCCTGGACCCACATGTACGTGATGATGTTCCTGGCCCAGATCGGCTTCGCGCTCGCGTACGTCATTCGGCCCTGACCGCCCCTGGCGCAACGCGGGCGAACATGAAAGGGCGGTGCCTTTCGGCACCGCCCCGATATCCGGCCAGACCTGGGGGGGATGGTTTCGCTAGTTCGGGCCGGCGTTGCCCACGTTGCATCTGTGGCCGCCCAGAAGCGTGTGCCCGTTCCAGAAG
The DNA here is from genome assembly GCA_005893275.1 of Candidatus Eisenbacteria bacterium. Classification (NCBI taxonomy): domain Bacteria; phylum Candidatus Eiseniibacteriota; species Candidatus Eiseniibacteriota bacterium. The sequence continues at coordinate 4,623 of VBOW01000049.1, forward strand.
TTCTTGTCGAAGGAGTCGACCCTCGTGTCGCCTCGGTTGACATAGTCCGCGAAGTACTTGTACGCCAGCGCGGCGCCGTTCATCGCGTTGTTGTCCACCGAATTCACGATCTCACCGGGGTCTCCCGCCAGGGTGGACCGCCCACCGGCCAAGTCCACGTTCTTCACGTGCGCCGTGTACGATCCTGCTGGCGACGTATCCGTCAGCCTTCCCTGAATCGCGAACCCCAGCACCATGACAGGAATGCTGCCTGCCCAGCCGCCCCACTTCCGAAGCGGATCCCGCGTCGACACGCCCGGGCTCCCCGGCGTGCTCCCTGCCCACGTGATGTAGGTCGTTCCGCTCGCGTTGGTCGGAGCATCCGCCGATACGCAGCGCACGTCCGGACAGTTCCTTCCACTCGCCGCCCCATTGAACTGGGAATTCGCAATGATCGAATCGTCGCCCACGCCGGAGAACCCCTGTGCGGGCGTCCCACCATTGAACATCGCGCAGATGTCCGCGGCGGGAATATTCGCGATCGGCGAGCCGTCCGATGCCCTCACCACAACCTTCAACCGACAGTTGTTCGAACGAAGCCCGGTCACGTCATTGTTGGGACACATGATCATCTGATTGATTGCCAGCGTTCCCTGCTGGCAGGGCGGCAAACAAGCCGTCACCGCCTCCACACCAAAACCCCCGACCGGGGCTGAGGTGCTCGTCGCCACCGGACCAATCTCCGGAACATAGAACGACTGCGCCGGGTCCGGCACCCCTGCGTTCGCCGGAATGGACCCCGCGAGCGCGAGCAGCACCGCTGCGAACGCAAAGAACCACTTCCACCTGTGATGCATCTGATTCCTCCCCGCCGGAAGCATTCGCTCCCGGGCTTGGTCTGGTTCGGAATCCCCGCGGCCGCCGTCCCGGGCGGATCACGAGATCCGAACGTTTCCGCCGACCGGCTCAAGATCCCCGCGTACCCGGTCGACGACTCCAGAGCTCAACCTGGGGCCCGTGTAACCCCAGAGGCAGACAGGGAAGCCTCCCCCTCCGACTGCCCGCCCGGCTTCCCCGCGCGTCTCCCCGCGCGAATCGGAAGCCGGCCGGACCCGGCGGCCCACAGGGTCGAGCCGGAATCAAATCCGTCCGCAATAAATAAGCGAGGGGCGCGCGAAACTTCGTGCGCCCCTCGCTTGTCATCTCAACCGTCCTCAGACGGACGGCTTCAATCCTTACCGATACAGCTGCTTAATCTTCCCCCACGTCGTGTCTAGTGTAGGCGTCGCGCTAGAGGTCCCACAGTTGTCCTGGAAATCTAGGCCCAGCGCCATCGTGTTCGAAAACGTCCCCGATTCGCAGGGTGTGCCGAAACCCGTAAACTGCGACGGGATGTTCGAGCCCTGCGGGGGTGCGGTCAGGAAGCTCAACGTAGGAGTACCCGTCACGGTAACCGCGATCGTCCCGAGCTTATAGAGGCCAGCAGGATTCGAGGAGCCGAACGGCGCCTGGAAGCCAACGCCCATATCCGGTCCGGAAGTCGTGAACGCGCTGAACACCGTGTAATTCGTCATGTTGTTCGACCAGCTGTTGTAGGTCACACCACCCGCGCCGGACGAGTGAACGAGAATATCGTAGCTGAAGATATCCATGGGCTGAGACGGGTTTCCGCAAGTCACGGTCGTCCCGTTCGCGTTGTGGTTCGTATTGAGCCAGATATCCACGCTGGTCGAGCTGCTCGAGAGCACGTCGGCGCTCGTGCAAACGCCATCCCCGTTACGATCCATGTAGATGTACTGGCTGTAGGCCGGCGCGCCGATAGCCAGGACCGCGATGACACCCGATAGGAGTAAAGTATGTTTCATTGAGTT
>VBOW01000050.1 GCA_005893275.1 Candidatus Eisenbacteria bacterium
GAGACGGATGTCGGGAACGCCGTGGCGCAGCATGACCAGCCGCTCGATCCCCGCGCCGAACGCGAACCCGGTCCAGCGCTCGGGATCGTAGCCCACGGAGCGGAACACGTTCGGATGGACCATGCCCGCGCCGAGCACCTCGAGCCAGCCCCCCGAGAGCGGACCACAAACGTTGCACCCCCTGCCACCGCAGAAGAAGCAGCGGATCTCCACCTGCGCGCCCGGCTCCACGAACGGGAAATAGGACGGCGAGAAGCGAAGCTCCGTCTCCGGCCCGAAGAATTCTTTCAGGAACCGGTCCAGCGTCCCTTTGAGGTCCGCCAGGCTCACGTCCTCGTCGACGTACAGGCCCTCGACCTGGTGGAACTCGAAGTTGTGGGTCGCGTCCACCGCCTCGTTCCGGTACGCGCGCCCGGGGCAGATGATCCGCACCGGGGGCGTGTGGGACTCCATGACGCGGATCTGCACCGAGGAGGTATGGGTCCGGAGGAGCACGTCGGGTCTCAGATAGAACGTGTCCGTCGTCGCCCGGGCGGGATGGCCCTCGGGCATGTTGAGCGCGCCGAAATTGTGCCGGTCATCTTCGACCTCCGGACCTTCGGCGAGGGCGAAACCCATCCCGAGAAAAATCGCGCGGATCTCCCCGAGGACCTGCGAGAGGAGATGCTCGTGTCCACGAGGGATGCAGCGTCCCGGGAGCGTGACGTCGCGCGTCGCGGCGGCCGGGGCGATTTCCAGCCGCGCGCGGGCCTCTTCATAAGAGCGCTCGAGAGCCTCGCGGAGCCGGTTGGCGCGCGCGCCCACCGAAGCGCGTTCGGCGGCCGAGAGATCCTTCAGCCCGCGAAGGATTTGCGTGAGCTCACTCTTGCGACCGAGGTACCGGACACGCGCCTCTTCGAGCGCGGCGCCGCTCCGCGCGGCGCGAAGCGCCCGCGCCGCTTCGGCCTCCAGGGCGTCGAGCCGCTTGATCACGAGCGTGCGCCTAGGCTACGGGTTGGGCCTGTTTCGCGACCTCGGCCAGACGCGCGAACGCCTGCTCGTCGCGAACGGCGAGGTCGGCCAGGATCTTCCGGTCGATTTCGATCTGCGCGACTTTCAGTCCGCGGATGAACGTGCTGTAGGAGAGCCCGTGAAGCCGGGCGGCCGCGTTGATGCGAACGATCCAGAGTCTCCTGAAATCACGCTTTTTCGCCCGGCGATCCCGATACGCGAATTGGAGACTCCGCATCAGGGTTTCGCGCGCGGTCTGATAGAGCTTGCGCCGTCCGCCGCGATTCCCCTTCACGGCGGTCATGACCTTTCGGCGGCGCTTCCGGCCCGGGACGACGGTCTTAGTTCGTGGCATCGCTCGTTACCTCATGTGGCGGCCGCAGAGACGCGGATCAATCGCCGTATGGAAGTAGTTTCTGCAAGTGCCGACGTTCGGTCGGCTCGACGAGGGCCGGCGCGTGCAAGCGGCGTTTCCGCTTCCGGGACTTCGTCCCCAGATGGTGCCTGGCATATGCTTTCGCTCGTTTGAATTTTCCCGTCCCGGTCCGCTTGAAACGTTTCGCGGCGGCGCGGTTCGTTCTCATCTTCGGCATGGCGGCTCCTAGCTCCGAGGTGCCGGCGGCTTGGCTCCCGCCGTCGCCGGGGCCGGCTTCCTCTCCGGCGCCTTCCCGGCCGCCGATTTGGGCACCATCAGGAGGACGAGGTTCCGCCCTTCGAGACGCGCCGGGTTTTCCACCTGTCCCACCTCTTCCAGATCCTTCACCACGCGCTCCAGGAGGCGAAAGCCCGCTTCCGTGTGGGCCATCTCCCGACCGCGGAAGGTGACCGTGAACTTCACCTTGTCGTGCAGCTCGAGGAAGCGGCGTCCGTTGTTCACCTTGAACCGGTAATCGTGTTCCTCGATCTTCGGGCGCAGCTTGACTTCCTTGAGATGCGTGACGTGTTGTTTCTTTCGAGCCTTCTGCAGTTTCTTGTTCTGCTCGTACTTGTACTTCCCGAAGTCCATGACCCTGCAAACAGGCGGGCGCGCTGTGGGGGATACTTCCACCAGATCCAGATGGCGTTCCTGCGCGTAGGTGAGCGCTTCCCGGATTCCCAGGATGCCCACCTGCTCTCCGTCCGGTCCGATCACGCGGACCGTGGGGATGCGGATGCGATCGTTGACACGGACCTCTTTGGTTGTGGTGATAGGCCGTTCCTCCTCTCAGCGCGGGGTTGGGTATGGAAGCGAAGCCGGCGGGTCAAAAGAGTGCGGGCGAACGATGCGTCCATTCCGCACCGTACGCCCGTCGGCGATGCCTTCCGCCGGAGACCGCGGCGGAACTCTCTTGTCGAGAACCCCGGTAGCGTTGCGCCTCGGGGTGAGAAGCCGGCGGCTCCTGCTTCGTATTGTGGCCAGGATACTACTGCCTTGCTTCGGACTCGGCAACCACTTTCTCCACGAATTCCTCGAGCTTGACCGCTCCTTCGTTTCCCTTGTGCCTGCTCCGAACCGAAACCGTCCTCTCCTCGGCCTCGCGCCGTCCGAGCACGAGCATGTAGGGAATCTTGAGAAGCTCCGCGTCGCGGATCTTCGCCCCCATCTTCTCCTCGCGGAGATCGGCTTCCACCCGGATGCCGCGGTCGAGCAGGATGCGACGGATCTCCTCCGCGTACGGGATCTGCGCGTCCGCGATCGTGATGAGCCGCACTTGCACCGGCGCCAGCCAGACCGGGAAATCGCCGCCGTAATGCTCGATCAGGGTCGCGAAAAACCGCTCCATGGAGCCCAGGAGCGCGCGGTGAATCATGAACACCTGGTGTTCCTGCCCGTCCGAACCCACGTAGTTCACGTCGAACCGTCGCGGGAGGTTGAAATCGAATTGAATTGTGGCGCATTGCCACGGCCGTCCGATCGCGTCGGTGAGCTTGATGTCGATCTTGGGACCGTAGAAAACCGCCTCCCCCTCCGCGCGGTGATACGGGAGACCCGATGCCTTGACGACACGCTCGAGCGCGCCCTCGGCGAGCGCCCAGTCGTCGTCCGAGCCCATGTAATCCTGCTTCCGTTTCGGATCGCGCACGCTCAAGTCCACCTGGTACTGCGTGAAGCCGAATGTCTGGAGCATGAACCGGGAGAAGTCGAGCACCTGGGCCAGCTCGGACTCCACCTGGTCGCGGGTGCAGAACAGGTGCGCGTCATCCTGGGTGAAGCCGCGAACGCGGGCGAGCCCGTGGAGCACCCCCGATTTCTCCAGGCGGTACACGGTGCCCAGCTCCGCGAGCCGTATGGGGAGGTCGCGATAGGAGTTTTTCCGGCGCTTGAAGATCAAGACGTGGAAGGGGCAGTTCATAGGCTTGAGCACGTACTCCTTCTCGTCGGCTTGGAGGAAGTACATGTTCTCGCGGTAGAAATCCGTGTGCCCGGACCGCTGCCACAGGTCCACCTGCGCGATGTGGGGCGTGTTGACGATCTGGTACCCGCGTCGCAGATGCTCGTCCTTCCAGAAATCCTCGATGACGCGCCGCATCGCGGCGCCGTGCGGAAGCCAGAAGATGAGCCCGCCCCCCGCTTCCTCGTGGACGCTGTAGAGATCGAGCTCGTGGCCGAGCTTCCTGTGGTCCCGCTTTTTCGCTTCCTCGATACGCGCGAGATGCTGTTGCAGAAGATCCTTGGTCGGGAACGCGGTTCCATAGATCCGCTGGAGCATCGGACGGCTCGAATCCCCGCGCCAGTACGCTCCGGCGACGCTCAGGAGCTTGAAGCTCTTGAGCACCCTCGTGCGTGGCACGTGCGGCCCGCGGCAGAGATCGGTGAAGAAGGAGTGGGTGTAGGTGCTGACCGTCTCGTCGGAAATCCCCTCGAGAAGCTCCACCTTGAACGGCTCCTGCTTCGCGAGGAACTCCCGCAAGGCGTCGGCGCGTTTCATTTCTCCGCGAACGAATGGATGATCCTCCTCGGCGATCTTGTGCATCCAGCTCTCGATCTGCTCCAGGTCTTCGGGCTGGAACGGGCGGTCCACCTGGAAGTCGTAGTAGAAACCCTCCTCGATCGCCGGTCCGATCGCGAGCTTCGCGCTGGGGAAAAGCTTCACGACGGCCGAAGCCATGAGGTGCGCGGTGGAGTGGCGCAGGACCTGGAGCCCCTCGGGCGAATCGAGCGGAATCAGCTCCAAGCGTCCGGATTCGCGGATGGGCGTGTGGAAGTCCACCACCTTGCCGTTCAGCTTGGCCGCGATTCCCTGCTTGAAACCCTCCCGGAAGCTCTTCGCGAAGAGCTCACCCAGGGTTGTGCCTTCGCTCGCCTCGAGGGAACGGCCGTCCATCTCCAGTTTCATGAGGCTCTGTGATGTTGGGGTCGTGGAGGACATCGTGAAGTGGTGGGCGATAGAGGACTTGAACCTCTGACCTCCTGCATGTCAAGCAGGCACTCTAGCCAGCTGAGCTAATCGCCCTCTCCTATTTACGTTACCGCATCAGTCATTCGGCGCCAAGTGTAGCCGAAGCGCTCGTCAAGTCAAGGCATTAGGAGCCCGTGCCGCCGGCGCGGACACCGGGCGCGGGCGCCGCCGTCTCGCCCGTCGAGCTGTCGGGCAGCACTTCGAAAATCAACGCGCCTTGGCTCTCAAAGACACGCCGGAATCCGGGAATCCGGGCGTCCGGCTCTGCGAAGGGCCTCACCGCGGCGCGAAGCGCCATCTCCGCTCCCGAGACAAGGAGGTACCGCGCCCGCGCGCGAACCGCGACCTCATGGAGGGCCGCGGGAGAGTCCACCTCTGGAATGGGGACGAACCGGAGCCCCGCCAGGAACGCCACGTGCGGCTTTCGCGCGAGAAGCGCCTCGCCTTGGGCGTGTGCCTTGAGGTAGGTCGCGGCCTCCAGCGTCTCGTATGGTCCCGCCTGGAGCGCTTCCGGGTTCCGGGAGTCTTCCGTCCTCCCGTACGCGGAGACGACGCCCGGAAGCCAGAGCAGCAGGAATGCGAATACCCGCACTGGAAATCGCCGTTCGATCCCCGAGACCGACGCCACAAGCTTCCTCCAGCCGAGCGGCGCGACCGCGAGGGCCGCGTAGAAGGCGAGCAAGGTGAGCGAGAAGCGCGTCCCGTAGAAAACCGGCACCAGGGTCAGAAAGTAGAGCGATCCGAAGAGAAGGTAGGCACCCCAGCGCCCGCTCCGTTCCGCGAGCGCGACCAGGATGAGCCCCGCCCCTGCGATCACGCCCCAGAGCGGCGGCAGGAGCTCGGTCAGGTCGCGTCTCCAATGCTCGACCGTATTTTTCGCCATGGCCAGGGCGAAGCGCCCGGGATCGAGGAGCACGACGTCGGCGAAGGAATGGATCTTCCGGTCGCCGCCATAGAAGAAACGCTCCCAGTTCCCCTCGCCATAGACCGAGAATCCCACGTTCGTATAGTTGTTGTTCGTGAGGGGGTTCCCCGTGTGCACCCAATTCACGATGAGCCAGGGCAGCGCCGTCAGAACGAAACCCGCACTCCAGAGTCCGGCCCACCGCCAGCGGGCGGCTCTCGCGCGGTCCCGGTTCAAGATCACGACGATGGCGATCACCGCGGCGGGCCAGAGAAAGAGCCCGTTGTACCGCGTCGTGAACGCCCACCCGGCGAGGAGCCCCGAGGCCAGGATCGACCTCCCGCCGGGATGCTCCGCGCCGAGGAGAAGAGCGATCGAGCCGATCGCGATCGCGAAGAAGAACATGTCGGTTCCGACTTCGTAGGTGTTCGCGAGGAACGTCGGGTTTCCCAGGAGGAACAGAACGCTCAGCAGCGCGAGCGTCGAGCCGAGGAGATTCCGGTGGAGCCGGAACACACACCACGCGGCCGCGCACGCCGAGAGCAAGCCCACCAGCTGCGCTGCCTTGAATAGATCCAAGCCGAGATAGGAAAAGGCCGCCACGACGAGCGGATAACCCCACCCCTTCGAGTCGAAATGCTCGATCAAAACGCGACCCTGCTTCAAGGCGGCGGCGGCGGGCCCGTACTTCCAGTAGAAGTCGGTTTCGACGGCGTAGTTTCCCAGACGGTGCAGCGAAAACGCTTTGAGCGCCCAGTAGAGCCCGTAGCAGGCGATCGCCGCGATCGCGGCGCCCCGAAGGAACGCTTCGGTTCTCAGCGGCTCGGGGGTCCCGGCCCAGGAACGCGGCCCCGCGGGCGCCACCGAACGGGCGCCGGCTGCGCCGCGGCGCCACTCATGCGAGGGATACTTGGATTTCTGAGGCTTCGTCAAAGGGTGCGGTCCACGGCGTCCGCGATGTGTCGGAGTTGCTTCGCGAGCGCGGCGAACTGCTCCGGAAAGAGCGACTGCTGCCCGTCGCAGATCGCGCGCTCCGGATCGAAGTGGACTTCGACCAAGAGCCCGTCCGCGCCCGCCGCGATCGCGGCGCGCGCGAGCGGGACGACCTTGTCGCGGACGCCCGCGGCATGGCTCGGATCCACGATGACCGGCAGGTGGCTCAGCGATTTCGCGACCGCGACGGCGTTCAGGTCGAGTGTGTTCCGGGTGTAGGTCTCGTAGGCGCGGATGCCGCGCTCGCACACGATCACGCGATCGTTTCCTCCGGAGATCACGTACTCGGCGCTCATGAGCCACTCGTCGACGGTGGCGGAGAGCCCCCGTTTCACGAGCACCGCCTTCTCGGTCTTCCCCAGCTCCCGGAGCAGGGAGAAGTTCTGCATGTTCCGGGCGCCGACCTGGAGAATGTCGACGTAGCGCTCCATGAGCGCGATTTGGCTCTTGTCCATGATCTCGGAGATCACGAGGAGGCCGTTCGCGTCGGCGACGCGGCGGATGAGCTTGAGGCCCTCCTCCCCCAGTCCCTGGAACGAATAGGGCGACGTGCGCGGCTTGAACGCTCCGCCGCGGAGCACGCGCGCCCCCGCCGCGCGCACCGCGGCCGCGGTCCGCACCATCTGCTCCTCGGACTCGATCGTGCAGGGTCCGGCCATGAGCACCACGGCCGAGCCGCCGATTTCCACATCGCCGATCCGGAGCACACTGGTCTCGCGGCGAAAGCTGCGGCTCGCGAGCTTGAAGGGCTCGGGAATGGGCAGCGCCTCCGCGACCCCCGCCATGGCACGCACCTCATCGATCGGGGGCAGCGCCCCGTCCCCCACCGCGGCGATCACGGTCGGGCCGGAGGTCGGCGCGCGCACCACCTGGAAGCCCAGATCGCGCAGCCTCGCTTCCACGGCGTGAAGCTGCTCCGGAGTCGCATTCGGCCGAAACGTAATGACCATTCGCCCCTCTGAAATAGAAACGCCCACTGTCTTCGTCTCGACAGTGGGCGGGGCCTCAGGGCTCACCGGGTGCAATCATCCCCGTGCGCGCTGCGGCCCCCGCTGCCAGGTCCACGCGTGGTAGAAATCGTTGAAGCGAAGGTACATGGAATGCAGCCCTCGTCGCCTGGAGGTGGAGGCGCGAACGTACGCAGGAGCCTAGCATTCCCCCTGGCGAGGGTCAAATCATCTCGGGCGCTGGATCGTCCTCGACGAGATACTTCGAGAAAATGATCCATTTCCCTCCCGGCGCTCTCAGGAGCCGGAGAATCTCCTCCTTGTCGACGGGTCTGGGCCCGACCACCGGGCCCGCGTAACGGACGCGCGCCCGCACGGTCCGGATCTCGAGGAGGGTGTCCCTCCCCAATTCCGCGCCTGGAGCGGAGACCGGCACCGCGCGGGCCGCGTTCCGGTATATCGACGCCTGATCCGAGAGGATCCTGGCCCTTCGGAACAAGGAGTCCGCGTTGGCCTCGCTCGCTTTGGCCCAGGAGGAGTCGGCGGATCGCTGAGCGTAGATCGCCATCCGTGCGAGGGAGTCGAGGGCGGCCATGCGGATCCGACGGGGGGCGTCGACCTTGAGAACGCGGCCCCCGACGAAGGAGTTCGTCGAGGCAAGGCACGTGGAACGCTCGCCGATCTCTTTCACGTCGCGCCGCGCGAGCGCGCGAAGGTAGTCGTGGGCCGCTTTCCTTGCTTCCCGAACATCCGGAGCCTCGCGCGCGCAACCTGCGAGGAGCAGCGCTGCCATCAGCCCGGCGCTGCCGA
>VBOW01000051.1 GCA_005893275.1 Candidatus Eisenbacteria bacterium
CGCGCCGTTGTCGCGCTCGTGCTTGCTTGCGCCGCGATGGCCGCCTTCCCGTCCGGCGCAAGAGGGCAGTCGAATGCCCCCGACTCGCTTTGGCTGCTCTGGACAGCGACCGGAGACGATGGCGACGTGGGGCAGGCGTATCGATACGACCTTCGATACTCCACGTCGGCGGTGGGCTCGAACATCACGGCGTGGTGGAACGCGGCGCGATCCGCCGCTCGCGTACCGGTCCCATCCCCGTCGGGCCAGACCGATTCAACCGTCGTGACCGGGCTTCTCCCGGAGACGACGTACCAATTCGTGATCAGGGTGCTGGACGAGGTGGGCAACCAGTCGGACTTCTCGAACGTCGCCTCGGGAATGACTCCACCCGAGATCTCGCCCCCTCCACCCGGATGTCAAACCCCGTCGGGCGCACCGGCCCAGTTCCAGGCCCGGGCGGATTCCGACGTCGTCGCCTTGACATGGGCTCCCGCCTCCGACCCGCAGGCAACCGAGCTCCATCTCTGGCGCGCGACCGGCGCGTCGGGACCCTTGAGCCTCCTCGTCGTGATCACCGACTCAGGTCGTACTACGTATCGTGACGCCGGGGTGAACGCGGGCACAACGTACCGGTACAGGGCGACGTGGGCGGACACGTGCGGCGACGGCCCGGCCAGCGGATCGATTCTGGTGACCCTGCCATCGCCGCGACCCCAGCCGGCGCCGGCCGGGGTGCCAAGCGGAGCCACCGTTCACGCGTTCCCCAACCCCTCGAGCGGTCCGGTTCAGATGGTGATCGGCGTCCCGGTCTCCTCTTCGCAGCCGGTACGGATTCGTCTGTTCGATCTTTCCGGACACTGGGTGACGGACATCGCGGACGGCAGCTATCCGCCGGGGGACACAACCATCACCTGGCCCCGCACGACGCGGAACGGCGCCCGCGTTGCCCCGGGATACTACGAAGCGATCGGCTTCGTGGGCGACACCAAGGTCCGCGAGCAGCTCGTCCTCCTTCCGTAGGCACGTGAATGCAATATCGGCGCGGGACCGTGCAGGGTCCGCGACGCTTCTTGCACGGCTCCTCCATCTCCGCTTTTCCAATTTCGCACAAGCGCATGCGGGCTCGGTGAAATCGAGCCCTCGCGTCTTGCATTCCCTCGCTGGCACCGATACTGCTCGACCCGGCGCGGGGGGGATTGGCGGGCGACCGCCGTCCATGCTCAGAGCAAACTGCCCGAAAGGGCAGGACGCAGAGCTGCGGAGCTAATGATCGTGCGCTAGATCCTCGGGAGCGCGCGTCGACGCTGGCCGGGCCGCCATGGACCTTCTGGAAACATGGCGGCTCGGCCATTTTTGCTCGACAACGCTTCAACGGGGGAGGACCTCTATGCCGATCCACGCGCGATCCGCTACGCATCTCGACGCGAACGCCGCGTCCAACGAACTCTGGCCGCTCTTCCGGTGGCTGGCGCCGTTGATCTTCACACTCGTCTACCTTTCCATCGGCGTTGGGCCGGCCGCGGGTCAGACGGCCGCGGACTCCACCGTGACCGTGCTCTGGACCGCGTCGGGGGACGACGGCAACACCGGCACGGCCACCAGCTACGCCCTCCGGTACCGCACGGTCGGCGTCACCGGGACCGACACGACCTCCTGGTGGAACGCCGCGACCTCCGTGACCGGGTTGCCGGCTCCGCACGCGGCCGGTGCCACCGATTCCATGAAGGTACGGGGGCTCACGCCGGTAACGACGTACTACTTCGTGCTCCGGGTGGCGGATGAGGTGCCGAACTGGTCCGGCTTCTCGAACATCGCGGTGAAGACGACCTCGGGAGACACGACGCCCCCGGCCGCCGTGGCCGACCTCGCAGTCACGGCGACGACCGGCACGTCGATCAGCGTCCGCTGGACGGCCCCGGGTGACAACGGCGCGACCGGAACGGCGAAGAGCTACGACATCCGGTACTCGACTTCCGCGATCACCGCTTCGAATTGGAGCGCAGCGACCCAGCCGACCGGGGAACCGGCGCCGGCCGCCGCGGGAACCGCGCAGACCTACACGATCACCGGGCTGACCCCGAGCCGGACGTACTACATCGCGATGAAGACGACGGACGACGCGGGGAACATATCCGTCCTCTCCAACGTTCCCAGCGGAACGACCGCGGACACCATCGCGCCCGCTCCGGTCACAGACCTCTCCCTCAATCCCGATTCGGAGCCGGCCGATTGGACCGTGCAGGCTGGGCCCGAGATCCAAATGGCGAGCGATGCGCGCTAGGTCGGAATCGCGTCCAGGAAGCATATCGAGGATGGTGGGGGCCGCGCTTCTCTGCGCGGCTCTCGCCCCCTCGATCGCCTTCGCAGATTCGGTCACCCTCGCCTGGACCGCTCCCGGCGATGACGGCCGCGTAGGAACGGCGTCGTCCTACGAGATGCGTTACTCCGAAAATCCCACGGCAGGGGACACGGCGAGCTGGTGGGCGTCCGCTGCGTCGGTCGGTACGATGCCGGCGCCGCTCCCCGCGGGCACCCGCGAGTCCTTCATCGTGACCGGGCTCGCCCCCGGAAAAACGTTCTACTTTGTGATCCGGGCGGCCGACGAGATTCCCAACGTCTCGGGCTATTCGAACATCGCGGTCAAGCAGACGACCGGGACCGTGACGCTCGCGACGCCGGCCAATTTCGCCGGGAGCGTCTCGCCCGGGGCGGCGCTCTTGACATGGGACGCGGTGCCCTCGGGAGGTCCGGAGCTGGGGTACCATCTCTATCGTCAGGTGAAAGGCGACCCCGCGACGACGCTTCTCACCACGCTGCCCCTCGCCGCCTCCTCCTGGAACGATTCCACCGTAGTCGGCGGCACGAGGTACCAATTCCGGCTCGCAACATACGACAACAGCGCGGAGGGGGCGCCCGCGACGCTGGATATCACGGTCCCGCAGAAGGACTCCTCGGAGCGTAAGCAGGTCGTTCACGGCTACCCGAATCCGGCGCACGACAAAGTCACGTTCCGTCTCACGGTCGACGCGGCTTCGTCCGGCAAGCCTACGCGTCTGACGATCTATGATCTCACGGGGCACAAGATCTGCCGGCTCATGGACGACGTGCTCGCGCCGGGCGACCATGATGTCAACTGGCACCTCACCTCCGACGAAGGGCTCAAGGTCGCCCCGGGTCTCTACAACGTGATCGTCGACGGCCCGTCGGGTCGGACCGTCACGCGGCTCGCCATCGTCCCGTAGTAAGATCCCTGGCCGGGCTCCACGCCCGGCCAGTTCCTCCTTCACAGCTCCCGGTCCGAATCCTATCCTACGCGCATGTCCGCGCAGAGGGAGCCGGCGTTCGCGCTCAGCGTCGACGTCGAGGACTACTACCAGGTTCAAGCGTTCGCGGCTCATGTGTCCCGCGACGATTGGGGGAGCTATCCTCCACGCGTCACGGAGAACGTCGCACGCCTGCTCGACCTGTTCGATGAAACGGAGGCGAAGGGAACGTTCTTCGTCCTGGCGTGGCTCGTGCGCCGCCATCCCGAGCTCGTGCGGGGGATCGCCGCGCGAGGCCACGAGATCGCCTCCCACGGGATGAGCCACCGCATGATCACCGAGCTGAGCCGGGCCGAGTTCCGGGCCGAAGCGCTGGACTCGCGCCTCCTGCTCGAAGATTCGTGCGGCGCGCGTGTGATCGGCTTCCGCGCGCCGAGCTACAGCGTGAATCGGGAGACCCTGTGGGCGCTGGAAATCCTCCGCGACACGGGCTATGAATACGACTCGAGCATCTATCCCATCCGCGGCCGGCGGTACGGCTATCCCGAGGGACCCATCGCGCCCGTCCGGATGGCCGCAGGAACGCGGGATATCGCGGAGTTCCCGCTCCCTTCCATCGCGCTCGGTCCGCTCCGCGTGCCCGTCCTCACCGGCGCCTACCTGAGGCTTCTGCCCGCGTGGGTCTCCGTCGCGGCCGCAGGCTACCACCGGCGACGGGAAATCCCGCTCGTCGTCAACGTCCATCCTTGGGAGATCGATCCGGGCCAGCCGTCCGTCGGAATGTCGCGCGCATCGCACTGGGCGCACTACACCCGCTTGAGCCGCACGGAGGGAATTCTTCGTCGCGTTCTCAGGAGCGGGCGCTTCTTGACGGTCGCCGCACGGCTCCGGGAGCTCAACCTATTGCGTTCTCCCGAGGGAGACGGGTCGTCGCGATGACCGAGGTGAGTGGCTGCGGGGCATCGTACCGTAACGGCTCATCTTGCGACCGACCGGTGCACCATTCTGCACATTACGAGTGCCCTGGCCCGCTTCCCGGCATCTGGCCAGAATCGACCTCCTCAATACATTGTGCCCCAATGATATCCGCCTACCGCAAAGTTTTCAGACTCACTCGGTGTTGGCACGTAAGCTGCCCCCTTACCCAAGAGTAAGGGGACCGCCGAGCATTTCTAGCCTCGCTCGGGCGGATAGCGTGACAAGCACTCCGGGGGACTTATCCAATGCGGATCCGTACGTTCACTCGCCGTAGCGCCACGCCCGCACGGATCGCCGGCTTGGCCGCCGTTCTGCTTCTCTTCACCTTCCTGTACCTCCCAGCGCGTCCCGCTCGGGCCGGGGTTGCCGTCGGAACGAGCGCGGGCGGATTCCTTGGATTCGAGGTTGGAGCAAGCTCCGCGGGCCTCGCGGGAGCGAACACAAGCGTCGCGAGCGGCGCAAGCGCTCAGTTCTGGAATCCGTCGCTCCTCGCCGGAACAGCGCAGCCCCAAGTCTCGATCATGCACGCCACTTGGCTGGAAAACCTCCAGTACGAGTGGATCGGTTACGCACGGCCCCTGGGGCCCAAGCTGGGGACGGGCTCGGTGAGCGTCGCGTACTTCCACATGCCGAGCCTCGCCGGAGTGGACCAATTCGACAACCCGACGGGCGAATTCCGCGTCTACGACATGGCGATCACGTTCGGGCTCGCGCGGCCGGTCGCGAAGGGAATCAACGTGGGGGCGAACGCCAAGCTCATTCGGCAGACGCTGGCGACCGTATCGGGCACCGGCGCGGCGGTGGACCTGGGGGCAAGCACGCGAATCGCCGGAACGTCGGTCGGGCTGACGATGCAGAACCTGGGACCGGATATCTCGCTCGGCGGGGGCAGCTACTCGCTTCCTCGTCAGATCCGCCTCGGCGCGAGCCACGAGTTTCTGGCGGACCGTCTCATGCTGGCGGCCGACTACAACCTTCCGCAGACCTATTATAACGACCTCCGTATCGGCGCCGAGATCAGGCCTCACCCCATGATTGCGGCCCGAATCGGATACCGGCACGAATTCGGCGTCAGGGACGATCCGGCGACGGGCCTCTCGTACGGACTCGGAGCCCACGTCGGCCCGGTGAACGTCGACTACGCTATGACTCCCGACAACGATTTCTCCGACGTCCACCGGCTCTCGTTCGGCTACACGTTCGGCGGAGCGCAGGAGAAGCCGGAGCCGATTCGGCCCGAGCCGAAGCAGCGCCCGGCCCCGCAGCCTCCGGTCCCGAAAGGACCGCCGGTGATCGCCGCCGTCCCCGAGCCGAAGGCGCCCGCGCCGATCGTCGCACCTCCACCCGCGAAGGCCGCCCCCGAGCCCCAGCCGGCTCCCGCGGCTCCCCAGCAGCCCGCCCGCGAGATGTACGAGGTCGTGCTCGGGACCTACCAGTCCGAAGCGAGCGCGCGCGCCGAGCTGAAGGCGCTTCAAATCCTCGGATTCTCGGTCAAGGATGCGCAGATCACCCTGGAGCCGGGCCGTGGATACAAGTTGTCCCTTGCACGCCTGGGCTCAAAGAAATCGGCAAACGACCTCGCGGCCTCGCTGACTCGGCTCTCGTTCACGGCGAGCGTCGAGATCGCGCGCCCCTAAGAAACCCCTTCCTGCGCTCCGAGAGGGGCCTTGCGCCCCCCCATGGCACCCTGGTATGATCTGGGGTGCCGTGGGGGGCAGGTTCCATACGTGAGCCAATTCGTTTTGGCTCGGCGTACTCGCCGTGCTCTCCCCGCCGGTCTCCGCGGTGCCGGTGCTCGCGGAGACCGCGCCGTCTTCCGTGTAGTTCTTCAGTGACCGAGCAGCACCTCCATCTCGGCGCCCGGATCGGCTCAATCGCCCGGCTCAGAAGCAGAGATTGGGTTGAGCACGATGATTCTTCCGTCCGAGTGGGTCGATCCGAAACGAAGCGCTCGCTTCCGCAAATCCCTCGGCCGGCTCTCCAAGCGCGAGATCGACGTGTCGTTCGCATCCGTGGGCATCTTGATTCTGTTACCCGTGTTCGTGCTGATCGCGATCGGGATCAAGCTGGATAGCCAAGGCCCCGTTTTCTACTCCCAGGAGCGCATCGGCCACGATCGCCGCCGGCGGCGGGGCTGCCTGGCTGCCGGCGGGGACCGGCATGCGGACGCGTTCGGCCGGCCCTTCATGATTCGCAAGTTCCGCACCATGGTCGCCAACGCGGAACGCGATACGGGTCCGGTCTGGGCTTCCGCGCGGGATTCGCGCGTCACGCGGGTGGGAAGATTCCTGCGCCGGACGCGCCTGGACGAGACGGCGCAGCTCTGGAATGTCCTGCGTGGGGAGATGAGCCTCGTGGGGCCGCGTCCGGAGCGCCCGACGTTCGTCAAATCGCTCGCCGCGTCCCTTCCCGATTATCCCGAACGCTATTCCGCGCTCCCAGGGATCACGGGTCTTGCCCAGGTGAAATCGGATTACGACACCTCGCTCGAGAGCGTGCACCGGAAGCTTCAATACGATCTCTATTACCTCAAAAACGGCTGCCTCCTGCTCGACCTCAGGATCATGGCCGCGTCCGTGAAGGTGATGGCCAATGGCCACGGAGCGCATTAGCTCTTTGAGACCCTCTTTCCCTTCGCCCATCTGGATTCCGTCCCTAGGTGGAATTACTCAGGAGTTGGCACGGGAGATACTCCGTTCGGAGCGGCACGGGCCGCACGTCGCATTGACGGGTCCCTGGGGGGATGGTAGTATACAGACCGTGTCCGAAAACCTGAGCCTAGTCGGATTTCGGCGCGGCGTGGTTTCGGCCATGCGGGGCACGGGAGCCCTGGTTCTCGCGACTGTGGCCCTGGTGCCTCATGGGGCTTTCGCATTCATATTGAGCCCGGAGCTAAAGCTGGAAGCACGTTACGATGACAACATCGACCGGAGGGAGAATGGAAGTGGTGACCTCGTTCGCGTCATCACTCCGGGGTTGGGAGCGGCTCGAGCGGGCCGAATCGCAAGCTGGCAAGTGTGGGGTCGTCGAAGCCTGATTTCCTACACCCAATCTGCCGCGTCGCCCACCACCACAGATGCCGTTTCCTTACGAGCAGCGTACGCCCGGTCGGCACAGACTTCTCTCGCCACAGATCTCCAGTATCTACGTTCCAAGGACGACCTACAGCCCGACCAACGGTCTGTTCCCGTGTCCGGGCAATTCAAGGATGCGGATGGCACCGCGAATCTGACCCTCCTGGGCCTCGAGGCTTCGGCCCAGGTCGCGGCGTGGGATTACAGCACCCCGGACCGCACGGACGCGACGACCAGGCGCCTCGCGGTCAACTTCATTCCGATGAGGACGCGGACCCATGCATGGCTCCTCTCGTACCGGGGCCAGGAGCTGGATCTGAGCGGGAAGCGCTCGCTCGCCTCCGCGGCGGTCCTGGCCGGCTTCCGCCGCCGCCATTCTCGGCGTCTCGCCAGCGAGTGGGGCTTGGGTGTGGCCGAAGTGAAGGATCGGCCGGGGGCATCCGCGGCTCGCCGTATGGCAGTCACGGCCGGACTGAAGATCTTTCGAAGAGACCCCGGCGAGGAGGTCATCGCCGAGGCGCGGTTGGAGCGCGACGCGGCGACCACGATGAAGGCGACCGTTCGGAAGCGCCTGCCGATCGGCGCGGCGTCGGTGAACTGGGAGACACGATTGAATGCCGAGGGCGGATATTACACGCAACCCACCGTGGCCCGGCGCGCGTCCGCGGCCATCGTGGACACACTCGCGCCAGGCACGACGCTCTCGTTCGAGGCAAGCTATGGTTGGACGCGTCCCTTTCGGGGACCTGAGCACCGAGCCGATACGTACCGGGCCGGAGCGTTCCTGAGCACACCCGTCCAACCCTGGATCAACGGGCGGGTTGGGTACGACTTTCTGCGCCAGACGGATCCAGACCGTGCTGTCCCCCTCAACTTCCGGCGAAGCAGGCTCGTCCTCTCGCTCACGGCGGTAATCCCATGATGATCCCTGTCCGATATCTCCGGCTCAGCGCGCTACTCTCCCTCTCCCTCTGGATCGGGGCCGCCCGCCTCGTCTCCGCCGATGCCCCGGCCTATCCGATCGGGGCCGGGGACGTTCTACAGATAACGATCTACGCAGGGGGAGAGCAACAGGAGAGCTTCATAACCGAGGTCTCCGCGGCGGGGACGATCACCATTCCGCTTCTGGGCCAGCTGTCCACGGACAACTTGCTGCCGGCCGGCCTGTCCGAGCGACTCATCCAGCGGCTTTCCGAAGGCAGTTACTACGTCAACCCGCACGTGATCGTCACCGTCAAGGAGTACGCCGGGAAAGTGTACGTAAACGGAGAAGTCGGCCGCCCCGGGGCCTATAGCGTCCGCGACGGGCTGACGGTCTTGAATGCCTGCATCTTGGCGGGCGGTTTTTCGGACTATGCGGCGCTGAGCCGCGTCAAGGTGTTCCGGTCCGTGAAGGGCAACACGCAGCTGTTCAAGATCAATCTCAAGAAGGTCCAGAAGGGCGAGCAGCCGGACCTGCTTCTTCGGCCCGGCGATCGGATCGAGGTCCCGCACAGAAGGTTCTAACGGCCGAGCCCTCGCTGCTCGGCAAACAAGGTTGTTCTCGGGAAGAAGGAGATGGGTCTGCGTCAGTACTGGATCGTCATTCGCCGTCGCAAGCGGCTCGTGCTGGCTTGCCTCGTCAGCTGTATCGGTCTCGCCATCGCTCTGAACGAGCTCACGACCCCCGTATACCGAAGCAGCATCCGAGTCGAGATGAGGCGCGAACAGTCTCGGTCGCCGCTGACCGGCGCGGTGACCGAGAGTCCGACATCGCAGTCGGACAACCAGGCGCTTCTAACCGCGGCCGAGATCCTGACCAGCCGGACCCTCATGGCTCAAGTCGTGACCTCGCTCGAGCGACAAGGAACGCCCATCGGGCCGCGGGGCATGCCCCAGGATTTGGAGCAGAAGGTCGATTGGCTGCTCGCCCGCGTGACGGTGGAACCGCTCCGCGATACGCGCCTGATCCTGATCAGCGTGGAGCATTCCAACGTCAACGCCGCCGTACGAATCGCCAAGGCGATCGCCGAGAACTTCGTGCGAAGCCAAAGGGATGAGCGCTCTCAGTCCGAGACAACGTTGGCGTCGTACCTGCGAGCCCAGGCCGCGGACGTGAAGAAACGGGTCGAGGACCTGGAGCAGCGGACGCGCGACACGAAGCAGCCCGGTGTGTATTCCCTGGACGGGAAGATCCAGCAGGTCACCGCAACCGTCGCCGAGCTCAATGCGTCCTACGCGAAGACCAAGACACAGGACCTTACGATGTCCTCTCAGCTCGACGTGATCCGGAGGGTGCTGCGCAACGCCCAGATCGATCCCAACGAGATTCCCATCCACACGGACATTCTCGACGGGCTGCGACGTGACGTGATCGTGTCCAATACCGCGCTGGAGAAGGCCCGGGAGATGTACGGCGCGAACCACCCGAAGCTCGTGGCCCTCCAGTCCGAAAACGACGAGATACGGCGGAACCTTCGTCAGGAGGTCAAGAACGCCGTGTACAGCCTGAGCAATGAGCGTTCCATCTTGGTCGGGCGCGAGGAGAGCCTTCGGGCTGCGATCGCGCAGGCCGAGAGCGAATTGCGCTCCCTGAATGAAGAGGCCGAGAAGTTCTCCACGGTGGAAGCAGAGATCAAGAGCGACCGGGATCTGTACAATCTCCTGATGGCTCGCATCCACGAAGTGGAGATCACCGGTGAGATCAAGAGCCCGCCGCTCCGCGTTATTGAGGCGGCAACAGTCGATCTGCGGCCGGTGCGCCCCCGGAAATTCCTCAACTTGGGCGTCGGCGTGCTCCTGGGACTGCTATCCGGCAGCGGGCTGGCCTTCCTCCTCGATTCTTTCCGGAGAACAATTCGGACTCCCGAAGACGTAGATCAGCATCTCCAGCTTCCCGTCCTCGGCTTGATCCCGAAGGAGTCGATCCCGTGAGCGAGACCAGCGCCCTAGCCCATCGGGTCCTGTCCTCCTCCGTGGCGCGCCTCGTCGCCGCGGGCGCGCGCAAGATCATGATCACGAGCAGCGCCGCGGGGGAAGGAAAGTCAACGATCGCCGCCGAGCTGGGCAGAAACCTCGCCCAATCCGGCAGGATGGGAATCGCCCTCGTCGACGCGGACACAATCCGGCCCACGCTGCACAGACTCTTCCATATGGATAACCGCCGCGGGCTCGGCGAGCTGCTCGGTGAGGTCTATCATATGGACCTGAGTCGTGAAAACCCGGACCAGTTCGGCGTCGGAGACTGGATCGAGCTCATCCGCGCCCAGTCCAAGACCGGCAAGCTCCAGATCTCCGAGGACGGCGAGGAGTTTTCCGTCATCTTCAACAAAGGGCTGGTCTCGAGCCTCTCCGATCGCCGGGGTGAGCTGGACGGACTCCTGGGAGAAATTCTCGTGAGGCAGGGACGGATCAGCGAGGAGCAGCGAGACGCGGCGCTCCGCGTGAAGGAGGAGGGAAGCCATCCGCTGGGGGGAGTCCTGCGGGGCCTCGGATACCTCGAGACAGGGGAGTTGGATGCTGCGCTCGAGCTCCAATTGAAGAACCGCCTCCACCGGATCCTCACCCTCCGCCAACCTCGGTACTCGTTCGCGGAAACGGTCGAGGCATACCTACCCGCGAGCTCAGGCAGGTTGCTGGCCAAGGCGGACGGCACGGGAATCGACCGCTTCGTGCTGGGGATGGTCGGCGACTATTTGAAGCATCCGTACCTCTCCAGCCAAGTGCCCAGCTACCTCAAGGACACTCCGATCGAAAATCTAAAAGTCCTCACGTGCGGCGGGCCGGCGTTCGATCTGCGCGATTCCTATTTCTCGGTGCCCTTCACGATGGTCATCGATCGCCTGGCCAAGAGCTACGACGTGGTGCTGATTGATTCAGCTCCCGTCGCCTTCGACAGCCCGACCGGCTCGCTCGCGCCGACCGTGGATGGTGTCTTGCTCGTGGTGGGGGCGGACGGGCTCCAAGTGAGCGTGATCCAGAAGGCAAAAGAACAGCTGCAGCGCTCGGGCGCGAATCTCCTGGGCGTGGTCCTGAATCGGGTGGATCTCCTCAAGGACGAGGCCGCTCATTACTACCACAGCGCCTATCGCTGATCGGTCCGGGTGCGACTGACACGCCGGCTCCGCACGCCCCGACACTGAAGGACATCAAAATGAGATCTCGCACGATGAGAGAGTCGTTCCTCCCATTCTCCGCGCCTCTCTTGGGAGAAGGGGAAATCCAAGGCGTCCTGGAGTGCCTTCGTTCCGGCTGGCTCACGACCGGGCGGAAGGTCAAGGAATTCGAGACCAAGTTCGCGGCGTACATCGGGTGCAAGCACGCGATCGCCGTGAACTCGTGCACCGCGGCCTTGCACCTCGCGCTGGAGGCCGCGGACGTGGGGCCGGGCGACGAAGTGATCACGAGCCCGATGACATTCACGGCGACCGCCAACGTGGCCGAGCATCTCAAAGCCCGTCCGGTTTTCGTGGATTGCGATCCCAAGACGTTGAATATCGATCCCGGCGCGATCGAGGGAGCGATCACCCCGCGGACGAAAGCGATCATCCCGGTGCACTTCGCGGGTCAGGTCTGTGACATGGATCCGATCCAGGAGGTCGCGCGCAAGCGTGGGCTGGTCGTGGTCGAGGACGCCGCGCATGCCATTCCGGCGCGCTACAAAGGCCGGATGGTCGGCACGCTGAGCCCGCTCACGTGCTTCAGCTTCTACGCGACCAAGAACCTGACGACGGGGGAAGGCGGGATGGTCACGACGGACGACGACCGTTACGCGGACCGAATTCGCCTCATGGCGCTGCATGGGATGAGCCGCGACGCCTGGAAACGGTATACGCAGGGGGGAGCTTGGTCCTACGAGATCCTCGCGCCGGGGTACAAATGCAACCTGACCGATCTGGCCGCCGCCATCGGCCTTCCCCAGCTCGCCAACTGCGAAGCATTCCACCGGCGCCGCCTCGAGATCGTCCGAAAATACGATGAGGCTTTCGCGGGGCTGCCCGGGATCTCGACCCCCGCGACCCGAGACCAGAAGGCGCACGCCTGGCATCTCTACGTCATCCAGATCCATCCCGATCGGCTGTCCATCTCCCGGGACGCGTTCATCCAATGCCTGGTCGAGAGGAACATCGGCGTCTCGGTCCATTTCATCCCGCTCCATCTCCACCCCTATTACCGGGACGCCTACGGGTACAAGCCGAACGATTTTCCGAACGCGTACGCCGCGTTCCAGCGAATCATCTCGCTGCCGTTGTACGCCAGCATGTCCGATCCCGACGTCCTGGACGTGATCGACGCCGTTTCTCAAATCGCGGAGCAACATAGCAAGTGAAGCGCGCGTTCGACATCCTCGCATCCCTCACCGGGCTGGTTCTTCTTTCCCCCGTTCTGGCCGTGGCCGCGATCCTCATCAAGCTCACCGGGCGCGGGCCGGCGATCTTCCGGCAGGAGCGGGTAGGGCGGCACTTCCGCCCATTCAGGATCTATAAGTTCCGAACGATGGTCGTGGGGGCCCATGAGATGGGGCCGGGGATCACCGCCGCCGGGGACCCGCGCGTCACCGCCATCGGACGCATCCTCCGGAAGACCAAGATCGACGAGCTCCCTCAGCTCTACAACGTGTTGCGGGGCGAAATGAGTCTCGTGGGCCCTCGGCCCGAGCTGCCGAAGTATGTAAACCTCTTCCGAGCCGAGTACGAGGAGGTCCTCGCGGTTCGCCCCGGCATCACGGACCCGGCCTCCATCGCCTACCGCGACGAGTCGCCGCTCCTCGCAAAAACCCGAGACCCCGAAGATCAATACTTGCACGTCATCCTTCCCGAAAAGCTGCGTTTGGCCAAGGAATACGTCCACAGGAGCTCCTTCCTGTACGATCTGCGGTTGATCCTTACGACGCTCGCGTCGATCGCTTATCCCGGGAAGTCGCTCGACCGCCTCTTCAACTCGATGTCGCCGCACCGCTATCCGATCGCCGCGGTCGCTCAGAGCGCCCTGCTCGTCGCGGCCCACTACCTGGCATTCCTCATCCGCTTCGATGGGCAGATCCCGGATCGCGAGTTCCACCTCTTCCTGCAAACCGCGCCAGCCCTGCTGGCGCTCCAGCTTCTGCTGTTCCATCCGTTCCGGCTCTACCGCGGGCTCTGGCGCTATGTCAGCATTCAGGACCTGAAGTCCATCGCGGCGTCGCTCACGCTCAGCTCGGCCGCCTGGTGGCTCCTGTCCGGGCTCGTTCGACCCTTCGCTGGGTATCCGCGCTCCGTCATGATCCTCGACTGGGTCCTCTCGCTCGCGCTCCTCGGGGGCGTCCGGCTCCTTCGCAGGATCAACCGCGAGTTGGGCCCGCCGACCCCCCACACGCGTTCGGTCCTGGTCATCAGCTCCGGGGACGCCGCGGAGCGGGTCCTTCGAGGGCTCCTCGCCGGAGGCCAGGGGAAATACCGGGTCGTGGGTCTGATCGACAAGGAGGCGAAGCACACGGGCGACCGCATCCACAATGTTCCGGTGCTGGGGGGACAGGAGAATATCGAAGCCATCATCGGCCGCGAGGATCCGGACGAAATCCTGGTGACCATCTCGACGACTCCGGTGGCGGACCGCAAGGACATCGTCCGGCTGTGCAAGAAATTCGGGAAACCGGTCCGAATGATCCCTGATCTTCCAGATATCCTCGCGGGGAAGGAATTGACCAGCCTCGCACTCGACATCGAGCCCGACGACCTGCTCTTCCGGGAACCGATCCGGACCGACCTCGGAGCCATCCGGGACACCTACGGCTCCAGACGGATCCTGATCACCGGGGCAGGGGGATCGATCGGCTCGGAGATTTCTCGGCAGGTGGCCGCGTGCAAGCCGCGCCTCCTCGTGCTCTTCGAGAAGCACGAGGCGAGCCTGTACATGATCGATAAAGAGCTCCGGAGCCTTTATCCCGCCCTCGAGATCGAGTCCGTCATCGGCGACATCACGGACGAGGAGCGGGTGAGGGAAATCATGAAGAAAACCGCGCCACACGTGGTCTTTCACGCCGCCGCCTACAAGCACGTGCCCATGATGGAGCGAAACCCGGCGGAGGCGTTCAAGACCAACGTGTTGGGAACGAGGACGGTCTCGGCCCTCGCCGGCGAATGCAAGGCGGAAGTTTTCGTCCTGATCTCGACCGACAAGGCCGTGGAGCCGTTGAGCGTCATGGGGCGCACCAAGCGCATCGCCGAGCTGATGCTGCAGGAATTGAACGGAACCAAGCCGACCAAGTACCTCACGGTCCGGTTCGGCAATGTCCTGGAGAGCAGCGGGAGCGTCATTCCGCTGTTCCGGGAGCAGATCGAGGCGGGGGGACCTGTGACCGTGACACACCCCGAGGTCACGCGGCTTTTCATGACGATCCCCGAAGCGGTTCAGCTGATTCTGCTGGCCGCCTCCATCGGGAAGGGAGGGGAGACGTTCGTCCTCGATATGGGGAAGCCCATTCGGATTCTGGATCTGGCGAAAGCGCTGATTCGCCTCTCCGGTCTCAGCCCCGGCAGGGACATCGAGATCGTATTCACAGGGCTTCGCCCCGGAGAGAGGCTTTTCGAAAAGCTTGTGAACGACCACGAAAAGGTCTGGAAAACCTCCCATCCGAAGCTCCTGATGGCTGTCAGCGAAGGTTCCGAGCGGAGGGCGCGAGAAGAGATCCTTCAGCACGTGGCGCTCATGGAGTCGGCGATCGGGGCGGACCTGGCGGCCAAGGTTTGCGAGCCCGCCAAGCGGCTTCTGGCCCAGGCCCGGGGGTAAGAGCGGTGCGGGAGGTGGCCGGCCTCGCGACGAGCCCCCCGTCCCCGGGACCTTATTCAGGGGTCTCCGCGAGCCCCGCTGGCCGGCGTTTCGACCCCTGGCGGCTCTACCTCCTCGCCGCCACGATCCTGGTGCCGGTCCTGCTCACTCCGGGCCCGGTGCAGCTGGCTCCGATCGACGCCCTGAACGCGGCCGCGATCGGGATCTTTCTCCTGGTGTCTGCGCACCGGGGGGGAAGCGGGCTTCGGATTCCCTTCCTCGCGCCCGTGACCGTGATCTCCATCGGGTCTCTGCTTTCGATCACGAACGCGCGGTCC
The DNA here is from genome assembly GCA_005893275.1 of Candidatus Eisenbacteria bacterium. Classification (NCBI taxonomy): domain Bacteria; phylum Candidatus Eiseniibacteriota; species Candidatus Eiseniibacteriota bacterium. The sequence goes on from VBOW01000051.1 coordinate 15,361, forward strand.
GTGCCCCTGAGCCTGCTGACGCTGCTTCAGGACGTCTACCTCTACCTCTGGCTCATCCTGCTCGTGAATATGATGGCGCAGCACGGGCGGCTGCGACCGATCCGCATCGCATGGGCTTGGACCGCGATCGGAACCGCCCTGTTCGGACTGATCGTGGTTCTGGCACACGGCCACGGCTCCATCGCCGAAATCGTCGCCCCGCGGGGCGCGAGGGCGATCAGCACCTTCACGAACCCCAATTACTTCGCGGACTACCTCGTCCTCAGTTTTTTCATCGTTCTGAGCACCACCGACGAGGTCGGCCGGCGGTTCCGCGCATTTGCCGTAATCGTCCTCCTCCTGGGGCTCTTATCGACGAAGTCGAACGGAGGGGCGATCGCCCTGCTCTCGGGACTCGCCGCCTGGGGGATCGCCCGCGCCTACATGAGGCGGATACGCCCGATGGCAATCGTGGGGGCGGCCACGCTGGCCATTGCGCTGGCCGTGCTGGGCTGGAGTCTCGTGTCGGAGTGGCGGCTCGGGGCGGGGGCGCTCAACAGACTTCGCGAGGGAAGCTATGCGGGTCGAATGGAACACAGCTCGGAAAGCCGCCTCCGGATCTGGTCCCAGCTCAAGGAGACGTATTCCAGATCCCCCCTCGGGATCGGCCCCGGCAATAGCCGTGCCCTCATCGTGCCCGTGGAGCAGCGCCAACGCCCGGGATCACTCCAGTCGAAGGAGGCCCACAGCGACTACCTGGGCTTTGCCATCGAGCGGGGCCCGATCGCGCTGGTCGGCCTCCTGATGCTGATCGGCGAGGCGTTCGGCCGGGTCGGCCGATTCTGGAGCCGCCTCGCACGGGGCGAGCCGCGGCCGGTGTGGGGGAGCGCCTTCGCGGCGGCGATGATCGCCGGGCTCGTCGCATCCTCCGTGCACTCCCTCGTGATCGAGAAGCTTCACTTTCGGCACTTCTGGCTCTTCCTGGCCGTCCTCTACGCGGCCACCGAGGACACCATAGCTCAGCCCGCGTCCGGCGCCGAATCCAGCTCCTCGTTGCTAGGCAGCCGACCTGCCCTAAACCTGCCTAGAAATCACCTCCAAGAAACCAAGTAACGGGCTGCCGCTTCATACCTTTGTTACACGCTTTTTTCCGTATTGTAATCCATGCCCGTGATGGGTCGTAGTTCGCTCTAGGGGGGCAGGGAATCAGCCGCGGGCATCTCTTCCGCTCGCGTTGCGCTTGCTACAAGCTCCCGCTTTCGTTTTGAGCACCGATATGTTGTGCCTCGACGGGTGCCGGCGCCCGCCGAGGCCGCGCCGCATCGGCGCACTCCTGTCGTCGCCCAGGCATTCCTGCTGAGCTTTGTGACGCGGGGCTGAGGTCCAGTCCGGAACAGAACTCGGCAGGTCTCGTCCATGAATGCCATGATTCTCCCGACTGATTCAGCGTCCCATCGCGGGGCGGCAAGGATTGTGGACATCATCAATCTCAGTTCCTCCGCTGACACCCTCCTCAAGAATCGCGTCTGGCTGCTGAGGCAGAGCGGCGTGGACAACCGGGTCATCTGCATCGACGGCCCCTATGTCCGCAGGCTTCGGGAAGTGGGGATTCCCGTCTACACGGTGCCGCTACCTCGAGGATACAACCCGATCAAGCTGCTGCTTTCCCTGTTTCGGATCGCGAGCTACCTGTCCAGGGAGCGCATCGATCTGGTGCACACGCACTGTTCCATTCCAGGATTCGTCGGGCGCGTCGCGGCGTGGCTCGCCGGGGTGCCGGTCATCATCCACACGGTGCATGGGTTCCATTTCCACGACCGCAGCCCGAGATGGAAGCGAATCTTCTACGTCGGGATCGAGCGCTTCACCGGCCTGGTCACCCACGCCCTGCTGAGCCAGAATCAGCACGACCTGGAGCAGGCCGCGCGTTACAAGATCGTCCCTCGGGATCGGCTGCGGTACATCGGAAACGGGATCAAGCTGGACCGCTTCCCCGGTGCGCGGCCCGCGTCCTCCGCCCGCGGGCCTTTGACGATCACCTGCGTCGCGCGGTTCGAGCCTGTGAAGAATCACCGGATGCTCTTCGAAAGTGCCCGGCGCCTCAAGGAGCGCGGTCACGACTTCCGGATCTGGCTGGTTGGAGGCGGGGACCTGCGTTCGGATTATGAAGGTCTTTGCGCCAAGCTGGGAATCGGCGACCGGGTGCAGTTCCTCGGTTACCGGGAGGACATTCCCGAGTTGCTCGCGCAGACCGACATCTCCGTTCTCACCTCCGTGAAGGAGGGAATTCCGCGGGCCATTCTGGAGTCGATGGCGATGGGAATCCCGGTCGTGGCCACGCGTGTCAATGGGAGCCGGGAGGTCGTACGCGAAGGGGAGACGGGTTTCATGGTGGAGCTCAACGACAGCGTGGCTCTCTCCGATGTCCTGGAGCGCCTCATCACCGATCCGGATCTCAGAACCGAGATCGGGCAGCGAGCGCGGGAAGTCGCCCATCGGGAATACGACGAGACTTCGATCGTCGAATCCCTGAAGAACATCTACCGCGTTCAATTGGCTCAGCGAGGAGTTCCGATTCGAGCCACAGCGCCGCAAACCGCGGAGCGGTGAAAACCACAGGCCCTACGATGATTGGAGCAGAATCCCCGAGCAGCGACGTCGAGTCGGCGACGCTGATCGGGAGGAACGTATCGTTCCGCCTTGCGGGACAGATCCTGAGCGCCCTGATCAACGTGGGCGGGATGGTCCTCCTCGGCAATTTCCTGGGGTCGAGCGGCTACGGCAATTACGCGTTCTACTACGCGCTCATTCCACTGATCGCGAGCATGAGCGACCTGGGCGTGGGAGCCATCATCACACGGGAGATCGCCCGCAATCGCGCCGATGGCCCACGGCTCCTGGGCGACGCGATCTGCATCAAGGCCGCGGTGTCCGGGGCTCTTCTCCTAGTCGGAGGAACCCTCGCGTGGACGATCTTCGACCCGCTGCGCGCGACCCTTCTGACGGTCGTTCTGGCCGCTGCCTTGATGGACTTCAGCCAGGATATATCGGTCTGGGTCTTCCGGGCCCACGAGCGGCAGGATCTGGAGTCTCTGCTCCTCCTGGTCAGCCAGATCGGCTGGGTCGCGGGAATCGCCGCGTGCGCCGCGCTCGGCGCTTCGCTCGTCTCCTTTCTCGCGACGGCTACGGCGGCCTTCGCGGTCCGGCTCGGCGTGGGAGCGTGGATCCTCTCGAGGCGCATGTACCGGCCCCGATTCGCGCCTGAGTGGGCCCGCATCCGGCGGCTGGTGCTTCAAGGAATTCCATTCGGACTGGCGATGCTGGGAATCGTCCTCTACGGGCGCATCGGGGTCTTGATGCTCCAGACGCTCGCGTCGGCATCCCAAGTAGCGCTGTTCAACGTGGCGTACATGCTGTCCCAGCCGCTGGGGTTCATCTCCACCGCCGTCAGCATGTCGACCTACCCGGTATTCTCCCGCGATGTCCTGCGGGGTCCCGCCGCGGTTCGCCCAACGCTCTTGCAGGCGATCAAGTATCAAATCGTCGTCGCGCTTCCCCTGACGGCGGGCCTCTTCTTCGCCTCGGACCGCCTGGTCCCGCTTCTCTTCCACCGGGAAGGCTTCGCCGGGGCCGCCCTCGCGATCCGCGTCATGAGCACGGGGCTCGTGTTCATCTTCATGAACCTGATGTCCCGTTACCTTCTCACCGCCATGGATCGGCAACGACTCTATTTGCGTGCCGTGCTGGGGGGACTCGTGGTCAACGCGGCGTTCGGCATGCTGCTCATCCCGTCCTATGGATTCCTCGGCGCCTGCGCCGGCCAGCTGGCGGGCGAGCTGACCATCTTCATCGTCTGCCAGGCCGCCCTTTCCAAGTACATCGGCGCCATGGACCTGGTGCGGACGGCCTGGAGGCCCCTCGCGGCGGCGGTGTTCATGGGTCTCGTGGTCTTTTCCGTGCGGCAAAGCGCGTTGTTCCTCATCGGCGCGGCGGGCGTGCTCGCGTACGCGGCGATGCTCCTCGCGCTCAGGGCGATCTCCGCCGACGAGATCCAGATCCTGCGTTGCGTCTATGTCTCCTTCGGCCTTCCTGGGTCTGCGCGCCTGAAGCGGGCGGCGGAAAGGTCGTGAAGGCGTCCCCCGAGACGATGGATCCCCGTGCCATGCCTGCCCGGGAGCGGCTCATGAGCCTCGCGACCGGTTCCGAACCCCCGTTCACTCTCGCGGCGACCTTGAGCGAGATCTCCCAGCTTCCCTTCGTGGAGTCGGTGCTCGCGCTTCCCGACGTCCATCAGAAAAAGGACATGGAAGTGCCGTCGAGCGTCGCGATCACGACCCGCGATGTGATCGTGCCTGAGTTCACTTCGGTCGCCGTGAACGACGGCATGGGCATCGTGGCCACGAGCCTTCGCGCGTCGGAGATGACCGCCGACCGGCTCGCGACGTTTTTCGCCCGTGTCAACTCGAACTCGGCAAGGCACTTCTTCGACTCGAACCGGTACAGCTTATCGTCACGCGAGCTTCGCGATGTCGCCCTTCGCGGCGGCCGGGCCGTGCTGGCCAAGTACGGCCTGGACCCGGCAATCCTGGATAGGATGGAGGATGGTGGCGGGCCGGCGGCGGAGATTCCCGGAGCGGGTGATCTCGATCTGGACGCCGTGCCGCTCCAGCTTCTGCTGACTCGATTCGCGCGCTCGGAGATGGGCCTCAACTTCGGGGGAAACCACTTTCTCGAAGTCCAGGTCGTGGACGAGGTTCTAGACGGCGAAGCGAGCCGGCGCTGGGGTCTCGAACGAGATCAGGTGGTCGTGATGTATCACCTCGGCCCCGGACCCTTCAGCGGAACGCTCCTCCACCATTACTCGCGGCGGGCGAAGCTCTATGGGAGGCGCGTCCCGCTCTATTTCTTCTCCAAGCTCCTGTTCCATTATGCACAGCGCCTCGGCCAGGGAAGCCTGCGCCGGAAATGGGCGCTGCATTTTCGACGCAACCGATGGACCGCCCTTGCGGATTCCTCGCAGGAGGGAATCCTCTTCCTGCGAGCGCTGGCGATGGCGACCAATTTCGGGTACGCATACCGGCTGGCGACCGTCAAAGCCATTCAGGATGGTCTCCACGAGTCGCTCTCCCCTGAGGTCCGGGGAACCCTCGTCTGCGACATCTCGCACAACGGCATTGCGCGGGAGCGAAATGGGGGTGGCGGGGCCTGGGTTGCTCGCCACAACGCCTGCCGGCTGGAGCCCGGAAGACCCACGATCGTGGCCGGGTCCCATGATGTCCCCTCCTACCTCGGAATCGGGCTGGACGGGTCCGGCGGGAAGTACCAATCCTACGATCATGGCGCCGGAACCCTCATCGAGAAGCAGCGCCGGTCGGGTCGCTTGACGACCTCCGCCGGCTCCGTGCAGAAACACGTCATGACGCGCGGCAGGGAGGGAAGGCTGATCGCGAGGGAGGAGATCCCGTTGCGCTCCTCCGAGCCGATCGACGGCCTCCTGTCCTGCCTGCAGCGGGCGCGAATCCTACGGCCAGTGATTCGACTGAAACCTCTTGGAACCCTCAAGAACTAGGAGCGACATGGAGAGACCGGGCGAATTGCGCGCCATATGCCAGGCGGGGAAGAACGGGGATCCGGGTTGGTATGTCATCCACCGGAAACTCTCGATCTACTTGACGTGGCTATTTCTCCGGGCGAAGGTGCCCCTGGGGATCGTGTCGGCGAGCATGATGGGGCTGGGAATCGGCGGAGCCCTGCTGGTTGCCTCGAATCATGGGACGTGGAACGCGGTGGGGTTCGTGCTGCTCTATTTCGCGTTCCTCCTCGACAAGGTGGATGGGGAGATGGCTCGGTATCGGAGGGTCGAGTCGGTTCGAGGGATCCTGCTGGATCGGTTCTATCACCGACTGGTGGAACCCGGATTGTTCCTCGCGGTCGCGGCCCGCCAGGCTGGAGCAGGCTCCCATGCGGAGCTGCTGGCGGTCGGCGCGGCGGTCGCCCTCCTCGCGAACGTGATCGACGAGGTTCAGCACCTCTCGCCGTATATCCTGCTCAAGCACGTTCGAGAAACCGGGAGTCTTCCCACGTCCAGGCTTGAGGGTCGCTGGTCCATCGGGATCGCCCACGCCGCGGCGCTGTTCCGGCCCCTGAAGATGTTCCGGATGTTCATCATCGCGATTCCGTCGTTCGCGGCGGCGTATGCGGTGCAGCGGCTGACGGGCTGGCCCGCCCCGACGTACTATCTGTACGCGAGCGCGCTGGGGCTCGGAGCGTACCTGGTATTCCAGTGCGTCTATTACTATCTGTTCAAGCTGGATGCCGAGATCGCCGCCATCCTGTCGCAGTTCCCGACCCTGGACACCGCGCCCCTTCGCCGATCGGAAACGACCGCGGCGGAGGACGCCGGGCGCGGCGAGCACGCCGGCGAAAGCCATTTTCCCGCCGGGCAGGCCGCGGACATCGCTCGCGCCGGGAAGGCTCGACCCGTCCACTATGCTCGCACAGCCCACGGAGGGGAGCAGACATGATCCGCAGAACTCTCATCGCATGGATGGTGGGCTGGGTGGCAGTTCTTGCTCCGTCGGCGACCCTCGCCGCCGGGATCTTCTACGTCAACAATCAAAGCCCGTCCTGCTCGAATTCGGGCCCCGGTACCCAGGCGATCCCCTACTGCACGATCTCCGCCGCCGTCTCGAAGCGCAAGGGCCCCGGGACCACGATCTACGTCAGCCCAGGCATCTACCACGAGCAGGTGTCTGCGCCAACCGGGGGAGGGACTCCGGACAGCCCGTACGTCTTCCAGGCGCAGGGCCCTGGCGTCGTGGTGGACGGCTCGGACGATTTCTCGGCGACCTCCAAGTGGGCCCTTTTCACCGGGAATGTGTGGTTTGCCTCGAGTGTGACCTGGAGCCCGCTCCAGGTTTTCGCCGACGGCGCGCGGCTCGCTTCCTCCACGGCAACCCCGAGCGACCTTCCTCCGGGCTCGTTCACCTACGTGACGGGCCAGGGGCTCTACGTCAACGTGGGGGGGGACAATCCCGGAGTCCACCAAGCCCATGTCGGGCACCGAAGCCACGGCTTCAAAGTTTCCGGGAAGCCCTGGGTGACGATCCTCGGATTCACCGTCACCCGAACCGAGGACCGGGGGATCTATTTGAGCAGCGCCTCCAACAACTGCGTGATCTCGAACAACGCGGTGAGCTTTGCCAACGGCCGGGGGATCGGTGTCACGGCCTCCACGGGGGTGCGCGTGCTCTCCAACGTGGTTTCCGACAGTCAAAACCACGGGATCTCGCTCGCCGAGGGGAGCGACGGCGGCACGGTGCAGGACAACGAGTCCTTCCGCAATTCGGATCCCATCGCGCGGCGGGCGAACGGGATTTACATCGGAGCCTCCAGCAACATCCTGATTCAGCGGAACCGTCTTCACGACAACCAGGATTCGGGGCTCAACTACAGCCTCGCCTCGAATAACAACATCTCGATCTCGAACCTCTCCTGGACCAACGGCGATCATGGCTTCGACCATCTGGACAGTTCCACCGGCTCGATCCACCGGAACGACGTGGCCTACGGGAACTTCAAGGACGGCTTCTCCATCGAAGGTGGCGCGACCGGCACAAGCCTGTACAACTGCATCGCGGTGGATAACGGCAACGGCGTCTACCCCTATAAGCTGCCGCCGACGCCGCGCGAGTACGACCTCTGGGTGGAGAACACCTCCACCGCGGGGTTTGTGTCGAATGACAACCTCTTCTGGAACTCGAACTCGGTGGCCCCCGTCAAGTACGCCACCACGATTTACTCCACGGTCGCGGCCTACAGCGCGACCACCGGAAACGACTCGCATTCGATCCAGAGCGATCCGAGGTTTGTGAACCCCGCGGCGGGGGATTTCCACCTGCTTGCGGGCTCCCCGGCCATCGACAACGGGAATTCCTCGGCGAGCAACTGGCCCGCCACGGACGCCGAGGGACGGGCGCGCGTGGACGACCCCGCCACGCCGAATACAGGGGTAGGGCCCCCCGTCTCGTATTCCGACCGAGGGGCACTGGAGTACGTCACGAACCAAAGGCCGGTCCTGAACCCGATCGCGGACATGACGGTGGCGGAGGCGGCGACGACGGATCAGGGGATTACCGGCTCCGATCCGGACGGGAATCCGCTCACCTTCACGAAGGCGGGCGGCCCCTCGTTCCTGACGGTAACGACGACGAACGCGACGACCGGGAGCATCCACCTCGCCCCCGGTTTCACCGACGCGGGCACCTACGCGGCCTCGGCCTCGGCGAGCGATGGCTCGCTCAGCGACACGAAGCCCTTCCAGGTCACCGTCTCGAACGTGAACCGCGCTCCCACGCTCAACGCGATCGCGAACATGGTGGTCGCGGAGGGGGGGACGGCGGATCAGGCGGTCACGGGGTTCGATCCGGACGGGGATGCGCTCACCTTCACGAAGGGGAGCGGACCCTCGTTCCTCACGGTAACAACGACGAACGCCACGACCGGAAGCGTCCACGTGGCGCCCGGGACGGGGGCTGCGGCGGGGTCTCCCTACGCGGCCTCGGTGACGGCGAGCGACGGCACGCTGGGTGACACGAAGCCCTTCCAGATCACGGTCCGTCTGACGAATGCCAGGCCCACGCTCAACGCGATCGCGAACATGACGGCCGCGGAGGGGGCTTCGGCGGATCAGGGGATCACGGGCTCCGATCCGGACGG
>VBOW01000052.1 GCA_005893275.1 Candidatus Eisenbacteria bacterium
GGACCGGGCTCCCACGCTCAACGCGATCGCAGACATGACGGTCTCGCAGGGGGCGACCGCGGATCAGGCGGTCACCGGCTCCGATCCGGACGGGGACGCGCTCACCTTCACGAAGGGGAGCGGACCCTCGTTCCTGACCGTGAGCGCGACGAACCCGACGACCGGGAGCATCCACGTGGCGCCGAGTGTCGGAGATGCATCGGGGTCTCCCTACGCGG
>VBOW01000053.1 GCA_005893275.1 Candidatus Eisenbacteria bacterium
AACCCGACGACCGGGAGCATCCACCTCGCTCCCGGCTTCAGCGACGCGGGCACCTACGCCGCCTCCGCCTCCGCGAGCGACGGCACGCTCAGGGACACGAAGCCCTTCCAGATCACGGTCACGAACGTGAACCAGGCTCCCACGCTCAACGCGATCGCGAGCATGACGGTCGCGGAGGGGGCGACCGCGGATCAGGCGGTCACGGGCTCCGATCCGGACGGGGATGTGCTCACCTTCACGAAAGGGAGCGGACCCACGTTCCTCACGGTAACGACGACGAACGCGACGGCCGGAAGCATCCACCTGGCGCCCCGGGCGGGGGATGCGACGGGGTCCCCCTACGCGGCCTCGGTAACGGCGAGCGACGGCACGCTCGGCGACACGAAGCCCTTCCAGATCACGGTCTCGCTGCCGCCGAACCTGGTTACCAACCCCTCGTTCGAGACCAACACCACCGGATGGGCCGGATACGCGGGCGCAACCATACTGCGCGTGGCCGGCGGCTTCGACGGCAACTTCTCCGTCCAGGTCACCGGTCCGTCTAGCACCGCGAAGTTTGGGCTGAACGACAGCCCTAACTGGGTACCCAGTACCGCCGGGATCGGCACCACATACCGCTCCACGGCGTGGGTGCGTTCCTCTAGCGCGACCGGCAGGGTGCTGCTGCAGGTGCGGGAGTACGTGGGATCATCCACGCTGAAGGGCACAGCCGTATCCCCCGCGGTCACACTCAGCCCTGTCTGGCAGATGGTGACCGTCGATTACGTGGTCAACACCGCCGGATCCTATCTGGACGTGCAGGTGCTCGATACTCCGGTCGTGACGGGTGAGGTGTTCCAAGTCGATAACATCTCGATCCGCGCCAGCATCGGGAATCGCGCTCCCATCTTGAACGCGATCGCGAACATGACGGTCGCGGAGGGAGCGACAACGGATCAGGCGGTCACCGGCTCCGATCCGGACGGGGACGCGCTCACCTTCACGAAGGCGGGCGGCCCCTCGTTCCTCACCGTGACGACGACAACCCCGACCACCGGGAACATCCACCTCGCTCCCGGCTTCAGCGATGCGGGCACCTACGCCGCCTCCGCCTCCGCGAGCGACGGCTCGCTCAGCGACACGAAGCCCTTCCAGATCACGGTCACGAACGTGAACCAGGCTCCCACGCTCAACGCGATCGCGAACATGACGGTCGCGGAGGGGGCGACCGCGGATCAGGCGGTCACCGGCTCCGATCCGGACGGGGATGCGCTCACCTTCACGAAGGGGAGCGGACCCACGTTCCTCACGGTATCGACGACGAACGCGACGACCGGGAGCATCCACGTTGCTCCTGGCTTTGGCGACGCGGGCACCTACGCGGCCTCCGCCTCCGCGAGCGACGGCTCGCTCAGCGACACCAAGCCCTTCCAGATCACGGTCCGCCTCGCGAACCGCGCGCCCACGCTGAACGCGGTCGCGAACATGACGGTGGCGGAGGGGGCGACCGCGGATCAGGCGGTCACCGGCTCCGATCCGGACGGGGACGCGCTCACGTTCACGAAAGCGGGGGGCCCCTCGTTCCTCACGGTGACGACGACGAACGCGACGACCGGGAGCATCCACCTCGCCCCCGGTTTCAGCGATGCGGGCACCTACGCCGCCTCCGCCTCCGCGAGCGACGGCTCGCTCAGCGACACCAAGCCCTTCCAGGTCACCGTCTCGAACGTGAACCGGGCTCCCACGCTCAACGCGATCGCGAGCATGACGGTCGCGGAGGGGGCGACGGCGGATCAGCCGGTCACGGGCTCCGATCCGGACGGGGATGCGCTCACCTTCACGAAGGGGAGCGGA
>VBOW01000054.1 GCA_005893275.1 Candidatus Eisenbacteria bacterium
CGCTCACCTTCACGAAAGCGGGCGGCCCCTCGTTCCTCACGGTAACGACGACGAACGCGACGACCGGGAACATCCACCTCGCTCCCGGCTTCAGCGATGCGGGCACCTACGCGGCATCGGCCTCGGCGAGCGACGGCTCGCTCAGCGACACCAAGCCCTTCCAGATCACAGTCACGAACGTGAACCGCGCACCGACGCTCAACGCGATCGCGAACATGACGGTGGCGGAGGGGGCGACCGCGGATCAGGCGGTCACCGGCTCCGATCCGGACGGGGATGCGCTCACGTTCACCAAGGGGAGCGGACCCACGTTCCTGACGGTGACGACGACGAACGCGACGGCCGGGAACATCCACGTGGCGCCCGGGGCGGGGGATGCGGCGGGGTCTCCCTACGCCGCGTCGGTAACGACCAGCGACGGGGCGCTCGGCGACACGAAACCCTTCGTGATCACGGTCCGCCTCGCGAACCGCCCACCGACCCTCAACGCAATCGCGGACATGGGGGTCAATGAGGGCTCCACCTCCGACCAGGCGATCACGGGTTCTGATCCGGACGGGGACGCGCTCACCTTTACGAAGGCGGGCGGCCCCTCGTTCCTGACGGTGACGACGACGAACGCGACCACCGGGAACATCCACCTCGCCCCCGCCTCAGGCAATGCGGGCACGTACCCGGCCTCGGTCTCCGCGAGCGACGGCTCGCTCAGCGACGTCAAGACGTTCTCCGTGATCGTGGCGAGCGTGGGCCCGGGGCCCAACTTGGTCACGAACCCCTCGTTCGAGACCAACACCACCGGATGGGCCAGCTACACGACGGGAACCAGCATTCAGCGCGTTCCCGGTGGATTCGACGGCAGCTACTCCCTCGAGGTGACCGGACCCGCCACCGGCACCGCGAAGTTCGGGGTGAACGACAGCCCTAACTGGGTATCCAGTACCTCCGCGGTCGGCACCGTGTACCGCTTCACGGCGTGGGTCCGTTCCACTACCGGCGCTACCGGCAAGGCACAGCTGCAGGTGCGCGAGTGGGTGGGATCCACGCGGCAGGGCCTCATCACCCTCTCCCCCTCGGTCACACTCGCCCCGGGCTGGCAGATGGTGACCGTCGATCGCGTGGTCACCACCGCCGGATCCACGCTCGACCTACAGGTGCTGGACGGTCCGATCGTAGCAGGGGAGGTATTCCGGACGGACAACATCTCCATCCGCGTCGTCCCCGGAGGCTCCCCGGCCCCGGCCGGGCCACAGCACACCGCCTCCTCGTCGCCGAGAGCCCTTGCGGCCTTCATGGCGCCGAACCCCCTCAATCCCGACGCCACCCTCGCCTTCAGCACAACTCAGGAAGGCTCGATCCGCGTACGGGTTTACGACACCGCCGGCCGCTATGTGCGGACCTTGGTCGAGGGAGGAAGCGTGCCCGCCGGATACCACGCGATTCGATTCGACGGGCGCGACGCCTCAGGAAGGCGGCTCGCCAGCGGCGTCTACTTCTATCTCCTCGAAGCCAAGGAAGGCTCAGTGCGAGGGAGATTCGTCGTCCGGCGCTGACCCCTCCAACTCCTGATTTGGATTGACGGGACCGCCGGCGCACAGGTATAATTACGTAATCCTAAGGGTGGGGAAACCCCGGACGCCAAAACCCAAGCGCTCGGGCGGTCGCCGTGGGATCGGGGGGGCACATGGAGGTGCGCCTCGTGCCCGTCGAGTCAGATTCGTCCGCGAAGCTTGCCTCCGGTTGCCACAACCACCGGAATCCCAAGGGGGCGGTGGCCTGGAATCGGCGTCTCTTCGCCGCGTTCTCCGTCTGCGCCCTGGCTATCGCGCCAGCGTCCGCAGCCCCGCAGATTTCTTCCCTTCTCACGCCCCATGTCGGTGCAGTCCCTGCGACATCTCTCGGAAGCGGGGAGGTGCACTGGACCATCACCGGGCAGACCTCGGTCACGTTCGACTGGGAGGGCGCGGATAGCCTGATCCGCTACGGACCGACCAGCGGCTACGGCGAGGAAGCCGTTGGGGTCACGCCGAGCCCGGTCCCGTTCTCCTCGGCGGGCCCGTTCTGGGAAGCAAAGCTCACCGGGCTGACGGAGAACACGGTCTATCACTACTCGATCGCGGGCGGAGCCGATCACACGTTTCACACGCCCCCGCCTCGGGGCTCATCCGATTTCACGGTCTACGTGGAAGGGGACATCGGCGAGGGTTCCTCCTATCGGAGGATGCCTCTCGTGCAGACCCTGATCGGGACGGCGGCTCCCGCGTTCGTCCTGGCGGTCGGGGATCTCACCTATGGCAACGCCCACGGCCAGGCCTCGGTCGACAATCATTTCAACGACGTGATGGTGTGGTCGCAGGACGCCGCGTACATGCCCGCGTGGGGGAATCATGAGTGGGATGAGACCACGGACGACTTGAGGAATTACAAAGGCCGGTTCGACTTTCCCAACGCGCAGACCTCTCCGGGCTCCCCCTCCGTCAGCTGCTGCGGCGAAGACTGGTACTGGTTCGACTACGGAAACGTCCGCTTCATCGCCTATCCCGAGCCCTGGTCCGGGGCCTGGGCCGACTGGCGGACCAAGGCGGGCACCATCATGGACGCCGCGCAGAGCGATCCGGCGATCAAGTTCATCGTGACCTTCGGCCATCGGCCCGCCTACTCCTCGGGGCATCACCCGGGGGATGCCACGCTGAAGGGGTACCTCGACGCCCTCGGGGCGTCGCACAGCAAGTACGTGTTGAACCTGAACGGGCACAGCCACAACTACGAGCGCTGGTTCCCCCAGAGCGGGGTGGTTCACATCACGGCGGGCACGGGGGGAGCGAGCTTGGAGGAGGACGGGAGCTGCCTCTGGCTGGCGTGCACGCAGCCCGCGTGGTCGGCGTTCCGGGCGATGCACCTGGGTGCGCTGCGGCTTCGCTTCACCTCCTCGGAGATCCAGGGCAGCTTCATCTGCGGTCCGACGGGAGGCGGGACCAACGACGCGACGTGCACGCCGGGGAGCGTCGTGGACTCATTCGCGATCGCCGAGTTTCCTTCCGGCGCCCCACCCGCGGTGGCTGCTCCGGCCACAGTGAGCGGGTCCGAGGCGTCGCTTGTCACCGTCTCGGTGGGCGCTACCGATCCCGACGGGGATGCGATCACGACCCTAAGAGCCGATCTCTCGGCCCTACCGCGGGGGAACAACGCGGCTTTCCTGGTGAGCGCCGGGAAGACCTCCGGAACCTTGACCTGGAACCCGACGTACGCCGACGCCCGCGCGGCGCCTTACAGAGTCACGTTCATCGCTTCGAACACGCTTCCGGGCACGGCGTCCACCGCCATCACGGTGACCAACGTGAATCGTGCTCCGGCGCTGAGCGCGATCGCGAACATGAGCGTGGCTCAGGGTGCGACGGCGGGTCAGGCGCTCACGGGGTCCGATCCGGACGGCGACGCCTTGACGTTCACGAAGGCTTCGGGGCCGACGTTCGTGACGGTGACGACTACCAACGCGACGACCGGAAGCGTCCGCGCCGCGCCCGGGTCCGGGGACGCGACCGGAGCCTACCGGGTCACGGTGACGGCGACGGACAACGGCTCGCCGCCTCTGAGCAACAGCAAGGCGTTCACGGTCACGGTGAACAGCGTCGATCGAGCGCCCGCCACCACCGCGCCCGCCACCGTGACGATTCGAGAGGGAGATTGGTTGAGGGTGTCGGTCACAGCCTCCGACCCCGACGGGGATGCGATCTCGTCTTTGACGGCCGATCTCTCGGACTTGCCGCCGGGGAACAACGCGGTCTTTGCGCCGGGCGCGGGGAACACCTCGGGGACCCTCACGTGGAGCCCGGCGAGCGGGGACGCCGGCTCGGGCCCCTACGATGTGACCTTCACGGCCTCCAATGCGCTCACGGGCTCGGTCACCACGGCGATTACGGTGTCGGCGCCGAATCAGGGATCCAACCTGGTCGGCAACCCCTCCTTCGAGAGCTCCACCAGCGGATGGATCGGCAACGCCGGCGGAACGATTCAGCGCGTCGCCGGCGGATTCGACGGCAGCTTCTCCCTCGAGGTCCGGGGACCGGCCAGCGGCACGGCGAAGTTCGGCCTCAACGACAGCCCCAACTGGATCTCCGAGACCCCCGCGGCAGGCGCCGTGTATCGCTTCACCGCGTGGGTTCGCTCCGCTGCCGCCGGAGGTGTGGCGGAGCTCCAGGTGCGCGAGTACATTGGATCCACCCTGAAGGGCGCAACCGTATCCCCAACGGTCACGCTCACCCCCAGCTGGCAGATGGTGACCGCCGATTACGCGGTCACCACCGCCGGATCTGCGCTCGACATGCAGGTCATGGATGCTCCGGTCGCGCCCGGCGAGGTGTTCCAGACCGACAACATCTCGATTCGCGCCAGCAACGTGAACCGCGCGCCGACGCTGGACGCGATCGCGAGGATCACGGTGACGGAGGGGGCGACGGCGAATCAGGCGATCACGGGTTCCGATCCGGACGGGAACTCCCTGACGTTCACGAAGGCGGCGGGGCCGGCGTTCATGACGGTGACGCCGACCACCGCGCAGCCGAGTCCCGCGACGGGGAACGTGCGCCTGGCGCCCGGGTTCTCGGACTCTGGGACGTACGGGGCGACGGTGACGGCGACGGACAATGGCTCGCCGCCCCTGACCAGCAGCAGGTCGTTCACGATCACGGTGAACAACGACGATCGGGCGCCCACCACCACCGCGCCCGCCACCGTGACTGTTCGAGAGGGAGATGCGTTGAGCATCCCCGTCACGGCCTCCGACCCCGACGGCGACGCAATCTCAGCTCTGACGGCCGATCTCTCGGCTCTGCCTCCGGGTAACAACGCGGTCTTCGCTCCGGGTGCGGGGAACACCTCGGGGACCCT
>VBOW01000055.1 GCA_005893275.1 Candidatus Eisenbacteria bacterium
CCACTCCGAGAGGGATGCCTCGAAGTGGCCCGCGTTCACAGCCCGCCTGAGAAAGCTGGTTGGGTTCCTCGAGGTCCTCTACCAAACCCCAGCGCCCGACATCGACGCGCGGTCGGTGGGCGAGATCCTTCCGCTTCTCGGGATCGGCCGTAGGTTCCGGGCGCTGGGACGCGAGGACATGGTCGAATTCCTCCGCACGCTTCCGATGTCGGTCTGGGAAATACTCGACGATTGGTTCGAGTGCGCGCCCCTCAAGGCCGCCGTGGCGGCGGGGGGAGTGCAGGACCTCCAGCAGGGGCCGCGCTCCCCTGCCACCGGCTTCGTCCTGCTCCACCACCTGGTTGGTGCGCCGGCCGGCTCGGTGCGTGGTCGCGTTCCCTGGCGCGCGGGGCCGGCTGCGTTCACCGAAGCAGCGGAAAGGGCCGCGCGGGCGGAGGGCGTCACCGTTCGCGCGGGCGCACCCGTCGCCGGCATCCGCGTGCGGGAGGACGCGGTCTCCGGAGTGGTGCTCGAGAGCGGCGAGGAGATTGATTCGAAGCTCGTCCTCTCGACCGCCAGCCCCGCGCGCACGTTTCTCGAGTGGGTGGATCCGGTCTGGCTCGATCCGGAATTCCTTCACGCGGTGAGAAACATTCGCTACCGGGGGTGCACCGCCCTGGTGCTCTACGCTCTCGAGGCGTTGCCGGAGCTTGGCGGGCTTTCGCCTCGTGACGCGCTCGAAGGGGTCGTGACGCTCACCCCGAGCCTCGAGTCGCTCGAGCGTGCGTCCGACGCCGCGAAATACGGGACGGTCTCGGAGAAGCCCCACGTCGAGCTGACGGCTCCCTCGCTCGCATGGCCCGACCTCGCCCCTGCGGGAAAGCACGTTCTCGCGGCCCGCGTGCAGTATGCTCCTTATCGCCTGAAGGACGGGGTAGCGTGGGACGCGGGGCGCCGCGACGCGCTGGCCGATTCGGTGACGGCGACGATCGAGCGCATAGCCCCCGGCTTCTCGTCGCGGATTCTCCACCGGGCCGCCTGGTCGCCACGGGATCTCGAGGAGTGTTTCGGGCTTCGGGAGGGCGCCCCTTCGCAGGGTGAGCTGGGTCTCGATCAGGTCCTCTTCATGAGGCCGGTCCCGGGCTTCGGGCGCTACGCGACACCGATCACGGGGCTGTATTGGGGTGGGGTCGGCACGCACCCGGGGCCGGGGATTCTCGGCGGGCCGGGGTGGCTCGCTGCCCGGCGCATGCTCGGCGATCGAAGACGACGCGGAGGAACCGCATGACCGAGTTTCGCCCCACGGCAACTTCGTACCGACAAGGGGCCCGAACGCTTCCGGGGCGGTTCTACACGTCGGCGGCGATCCTGGCCGAGGAGAGGGAGCGGATTTTCGCCCGCGAATGGAGCTGCGTAGGGCGCGCTTCGCGGCTCGAACGGCCCGGCGACTACTTTCTTTGCGACATCGCCGAGGAGTCGATCATCGTCGTCCGCGACGCGCAGAGGTCGCTCCGCGCGTTCTTCAACGTCTGCCGCCACCGAGGGACCCGAATCTGCCGCGAGGAATTGGGCCATCTCACAGGGACGATTCAGTGTCCCTACCACGCGTGGACGTATGCCCTCGACGGGAGCCTGGTGGGCGCGCCGGGAATGCAGGAGGTCGAAGGGTTCGACAAGGGAGCCTATCCGCTTCACGCCGCGGCCCTCGCGGAATGGGAAGGGTTCCTGTTCGTGAACATCGCGAGGGACCCGAAGCCGTTCGGCGACGTTTGGAAGGCGATGCGCGGGAGGTTCGACCGGTACGGCCTGGCCGGGCTCCAGAGGGGGCACCGTGTGGTCTATGACGTCGGTGCCAATTGGAAGCTCGTGTTCCAGAACTACTCCGAGTGTCTCCACTGTCCGACGATCCACCCGAAGCTGGCTTCGGTGCTGCCTTATCAGAGCGGCGCGAACGATCTCACCGAGGGATTGTTCCTCGGCGGGTACATGGAGATCAAGCCACCGAACGTGAGCGCGACCATGAGCGGACGCGCGTGCGGGCGCGTCGTCAGCAACGACATCCCCGAGCAGGACCGGCACCGGGCTTTCTACTATTCCCTGATGCCGAATCTTCTTCTCAGCCTCCACCCGGACTACGTCAACTACTACCTGCTCACGCCGGTGGATCCCCGGAGAACGCGCGTCGAATCCGAGTGGCTCTTCCACCCCGAGACGCTCGCCGACCCGGCGAACAACATCCAAGACGCGATCGACTTCTGGGACCTCACCAACCGTCAGGACTGGGATATCGTCGAGCGGAGCCAGCTCGGCATCGCGTCCCGCCGATATGAGCCGGGACCCTATTCGCCGCGCGAGAGCGTTCCCGCTGCATGGGACCGTGAGTACCTCCGTCTCATGGGACGCGGTTAGGATGGAACCGATCAAGGGGCTGCATCACGTCACCGCTTTGGCCGGTGAGCCGCAAGCCAACGTGGACTTCTATGTCTCCGTGCTCGGGCTCAACCTGGTAAAGCGGACCGTCAACTTCGACGACCCGGGAACCTACCACCTCTACTATGGAGACGACGTGGGGCACCCGGGGACGATCCTCACCTTCTTCCCATGGCCCGGTGCTCCCCAGGGTCGCCGCGGCACCGGGCAGGCCACCGGAACAGCGTTTGCCGTTCCGCCGGGGAGCCTCGACTGGTGGACGGACCGCCTCGCGCGGCACTCCATCGATTTCGATTCCGTGGAGGAGCGGTTTGGAGAGCGAGTCTTGCCGTTCTACGACCCGGAAGGTCTCAGGCTCGAGCTGGTGGAGCAGGAGGGAGCCAAGGATTGGACGTACTGGCATGAGGGTACGGTGCCGTCCGGCCGCGCCATCCGAGGGTTTCACGGCGTCACCCTCACGGTCGCTGGATTCGAGCGCACCGCGGAGCTCTTGGCCACGATGGGATTTCAAGCCGGCGGGAAGGAGGGGAATCGGTTTCGCTACGTCAGCGGGCTTCGAGAGCGAGGAGCCGCCATCGACCTTGTGTGCGCGCCCGAGATGCAACGCGGGCTCGTGGCGGTGGGGACCGTGCATCACATCGCGTTCCGAAGCGTCTCGGACGAGGATCAGCTCGGATGGCGCCGGAGGATCGCCAAGACGGGACTCGATGTCACCCCGGTCGTGGACAGACAGTATTTCCACTCGATCTATTTCCGGGATCCGGGGGGCGTGCTCTTTGAAATCGCGACGGACCCGCCGGGGTTCACGCTCGACGAGGAAGCGGGGCGTCTTGGCTCGACGCTGAAGCTTCCCCCCTGGCTCGAGCCGCTGCGCAGGCGCATCGAGGACATGCTGCCTTCCATTCGCGTTCCCCAACCCACGAGAACATGACCCCCCGCATGCGCATCGTTTCGCTCCTGCCGAGCGCGACCGAGATCGTCGCGATCCTCGGCCTTCAGGACGAGCTGGTCGGCGTGACGCACGAGTGCGACTATCCGCCGGGCGTGGAACGTCTGCCGAAGGTCACGCGAACCCTCATCCCGGCGGATGCGCCCAGCGCCGAGATCGACCGGCTGGTGCGCGAGCGACTCCGTTCGGCCCGGGCCCTCTACACGTTGGACCTTCCGGTGCTCGAGGAGCTGCGGCCCGATCTCATCGTCACGCAGGCTCTCTGCGACGTCTGCGCCGTAGCCGAGGAGGAGGTCCGCGCGGCCGCGTGCGGGCTCCCGGGGAATCCGAGGGTCCTCAACCTCGAGCCGATGTCGCTGTCCCAGGTGCTGGACTCGATCCGCGAGGTGGGAACCGCGGCCGGAATCGATCGCCGAGCGGAATCCGTCTTGGACGACCTTACCGCCCGCATCCAGGCGGTCTCCGCGCGTACCGCCCGGCTTGTGCGGCGGCCGCGGGTCGCCTTCCTCGAATGGCTCGACCCGCCCTTCTCGAGCGGACACTGGACACCGGAGCTCGTCAGGCTCGCCGGAGGCATTGATGTCGTGGGGCGGGAAGGAGAGCCCTCACGCACGCTGGGGTGGGCGGAGATCGTAGACCGGCAGCCGGAGGTGGTATTCATCGCCTGTTGCGGGTTCAGCGTGGAGCGAACGCTCGTCGATCTCCCCCTGCTCCGGTCTGTCGAAGGGTGGGAGGATCTGCCGGCCGTTCGCTCCGGTCGCGTGTACGTAACGAGCGGCTCCCACTACTTCAGCCGCCCAGGACCGCGACTCGTGGACAGCCTGGAGATTCTTGCGAATGCACTGCACCCCGAGGCGCACGGGCTTCCCGCGGGATTGCCGCCGGCCCAGCGCGTGGGTGGCTCGAAGCCTGATCCCGCACGCCTGACCGGCGCACGCCCGTCCTAGGACGGCTGCCGCATGACGCCGTCAGCCGGGCCGGCCGCGTCGTCGCCAGACCCAGGCATGAAACCGAATCCCACCTCCGGGCGGTGGCAGACGCTCGCGGCCGTCTTGATTGTCGCCGCCGCCGCGTTCGTTACGTTCTCACGTACCCTCGGTCACGAGTTCGTGAACTGGGACGACGATGTCTATGTCTATGACAATCCGGTCGTCCGTTCCCTCTCGCCTCAACGTATCGGGTGGCTCTTCTCCCATTTCTACTACTACGCCTACATTCCCGTCACGATGCTCAGTCACGCGATCGACATCGCCGTGTGGGGGATGAATCCGCTGGGACATCATCTGACGAACGTGCTCCTGCACAGCGGCAACGCAGCATGGGTATTGATCCTCGGTTGCTCGCTTCTTCGAATCGCGCCGGGATTCCCCCGCGCCGCCGGGAATCGTTCCGCGATCGTGATGGGCATGTCCTTTGCGGCCGTCCTCTTCGCGGTTCATCCTCTGAGAGCCGAATCGGTGTCCTGGGTGTCCGATCGAAAAGATCTCCTCTGCGCCTTCTTCTTCCTGCCCGGCGTTCTCGCGTATGTCCACTATTCGTCCGCAAGGGGAACGGCGGGCGGCAGGCGCTGGTACCTGGCGTCGTTTTCTCTGTTCTTGCTCGCCGTCCTTTCCAAGCCGATCGCCGTCACGTTTCCCGTGGTCCTCCTGCTACTGGATTGGCTCCTGCCCGGCGGGGAGCCTCGGATGAGAGCTCAAAGTCTCGTTCGAGAAAAGGTTCCCTTCCTTCTCACTTCGCTGCTCCTCACCATCCTCTCCTTCGCGATGTCTCCGGACGGGAAGAGGGCCTACGCCGTCGCGCATTTCAGCGCGTTCGAATCATTCCTGTTTCCGTTCTATTCGCTTTCGTTCTCTCTCTACAAGACGCTCCTTCCCCTTCACCTGTCTCCGATCTATTCGAGGGTCGGGCTTGGGCCGATGCTCGCCGGGCTGGCCGTCGTCGCCACGATAACCGGAGCATGTGTCTTCTATTCGAGGCGTCGGCGGAAAGGGATGTTGCTCGCCTGGCTGACTTATCTTCTTGTCCTGGTCCCCAACGTCGCCGGGCTGTCGTCCGGAATGCAACCGGTCGCCGACCGGTACTCGTACCTTTCGACGATCAGTATTTTCGTCCTTCTGGGGGCCGCCCTAACGTCGGGATGGGAACGGGGTGGGGGCCGCCGCCTGGCGGCTTCAGCGGCTTGCGTCGCGCTGGTCATGCTCCTTGCCGGCCTGACCGCTTCCCAGGCGGATCGCTGGAAATCATCCGCATCGCTGTGGGAATACGTGGTTGCATCGTCTCCCCCCAAGCCCGACTACACCGAAGCCTATCTCAACCTCGGCGCCGCCTACGCCCACCAGCAGCGACCGGTGCTGGCCCGCCAGATCTTCGAGAGGGCGGTGGACATGGACTCGGCGAATGCCGAGGCTTCGTACAACCTCGGGATCATTTCGTACGCTCAAGGAGATCGCCAGAAGGCCGTCGCGTGTTTCCGAAGGGCGACGGAGGCCGATTCGCTTCACGCGAGGGCGTTCTACAACCTCGCCATTGTCTCGGACCAACTTGGAATGAACGAACAGGCGATGGCCGCGATGATTCGGGCCGCGCGGTTGGGCTATAAGGATGCCCAGGACGCTTTGACCTCCAGGGGCGTTTCCTGGTAGCCCAGGCTCACCCGACGCCGGATTTCCACGGGCTGAGCGGTTTCACCCACCATCTCAGCCATCCGCCCCAAAGGGGTGTCCGCGAGGGCGATCCGGCGCCATGCGAACCGCACGGGATGCGCCCGGGGATTCGACCAGGCCACGCGCAAGCGCCGCCGCGAGTGTGCCGGCGGGAATCCGTGCACGAAGCAACGAAGATCGGCCCCCACTCGGGCATGGGCGATGCCTTAGGTGAGGACGAGAGGCAGCCCCGGTTCGCGCCGACCCTCGGCAGGGATCCGGGGTCGACATCCTCAAAAGGGAGAAGACAACATGCTCCGTCGCGTCCGGTTCCCGCAGCGTCTTGCGCTCAGCTTTGCCCTTCTGCTTGCCGCGGCGGGTTGCTCCAATTTGCCGACGCAGGTGCTGGCGCCGACCCAGCCCGAGTCCGGCGCGACCGCCACGGACGGAGCATCGGTCCAAGTGCCGGGCCACCTCGGTGGGTCCAGCACAAGCGCCAACTCAAAGACCGCAGTCATCGGTATCCTCGGAGGCGTTGTCTCCGTAGGCGACTTCACCGTTGTGATTCCCCCGGCGGCGCTCACCCGCACCGCGAAGGTTACCGTGACGCAACCGGACCTCGCGCACCCGGTGGTCAGCCTGAGCATCTCGCCGGCGTCGGCGAACCGATTCCTGGTGCCGGTTCTCCTGACCGCGCGCTCGAGCCGCCTGGACAGCTCGCTTCTCTCCCAGGCCTACATGAGCTACTTGAACCCTGCGACCGGGAAGTGGGAGGAGGTGCCGGGCTGCTCGGCGAGCCTCCTCGACCTCACCCTCACGGCGCCGCTCTCGCACTTCTCGACCTACCGTGTCTCTACGGACGGTAAGGCCGGCTGGTAAGGACGCCGCTTCGATAAGGCCCCGACCGAAGGGCCCGGCGTGTGGCGACGTGGCCAGCGCCGGGCCCTCGCTTTCTACGCGCGACCCTCCAGAACGCACAGGGGGATCTCCTCGTCTTCGCCGGGGACCTTCACCATGCGCCCGAACTTGAGCCCGATCTTCTCGAGGACTCGGATCGAGCGATGGTTGGCGGCTGAAACAATCGCGACGATCCGCTTCACGACACAGCGGAAGCCACCGCGTTCAGCAGGCGGTCGGCGTCTTCTTGGCTGTTGTGGAGGTGGGGGGAGATGCGGAGCGACGACCCGCGCATGCTGGTGATGACCCTTGCCTCCTCCAGCGCCACCGCCGTTCGTCGGGCCGCCGCGGGCGGAAGCTCGAGGCCGAGCATGTGCGGTGCGCGCGCGGACGGAGGGGGGACCGTCAGGCCCAACGACTCCGCCCGTCGGGCGATCGCGTTCGTTCGCGCCTGCAGGGTCGCCGCGATCCGGGGAACGGTCCAGTCCAGGAGCTGCTGGATCGCCGCCATCGCCATGGGCGTGAGCTGAAAGTTCGTGCGCTGACCGACGTCGAATCGCCGCGCGCCCGGCAGGTATTCGTCGTGGTAGTCGACCAGCTGGGTGAAGTCCTCGGCGCCGGCCCGCGAAATCCAGTTCTCCTCCAAGGGCTCCCCGTCGTGGAGACCAGGGTCAAGATAGAGAAAGCCGAGGCTGAAGGGTCCGAGGAGCCATTTGTAGCCTACCGCCACCATCGCGTCGGGCTTGAGGGAGGCGACATCGAGCGGTATCGCGCCCAGGGACTGGCTCGCGTCGATGATGAACGCCGACCCGGCCTCACGCAGGGCAAGCGACACGCGCTGCAGGTCAACGAAGGCCCCATTCGTCCAGTGCACGTTGGGGATCGAAGCGACAGCCACGCGCTCGTCGATGGCGTCCAGGATCGCCTCGGTCCAGCTCTGTCCGGGCTCGCGGCGGACCACGAGCAATTCCGCGCCCGTCCGCCGGGCGAAGCGCTGCCACGAGTAGTAGCTCGACGGGAACTCCTGATCGAGCACGAGAACGTGATCCCCGGGCCCCGCCCTGAGATTGCGCGCCGCGACCGAAAGTCCATAGCTGGTCGCGGGGACCAATGCCACGTCATCGGCTGTTCCGCCGATGAGCTGCGCGAACCGCGAGCGGAGCTGCTCGGCGTCGGAGAACCAGTCCGGAGCCGAGATCGTCCAGGGCCGGGCGCGCCGGGCGAGCGCCTCCTCTCCAGCCGCGCGAACACTCAGCAAGAGTGGCGAGAGGGCGGCGGTGTTGAAGTAGGCGACCTCGTCGTCGACTTCGAATTTCGCCCGCTGGTCGGAAAGAAGCTGGGCACGCTCCGCCACCATGTCCGCGCTATCCTGTCCCGATCCTGCGTCGCAGGAATCGGTCAGGGGACCCGGGGAAATGCCGATGGCATCCGCTGAGGCACTGGCATGGGGTCCGCCCGGGAGAAAGGCGTTGCGGTGCGAGACGGCTGCGCTCCGCGAACCGAATTGGCACGGGGGTATCTTGCGGCTTGGCGCGAGGGGTTTCAACCTGATCGAGCTGATGGTGGTTGTCGCTGTCTTGGGCGTCCTTTTCTCAATCGCGATTCCCAACCGATCCCCGCTCCCCCTCGAGCTTCGGAGCCACTGAGGTCTCCCGACGACCTAAGAGCCTGCCGGGTATTTCGTTGGCCCGGTCGGCGGCCGCCATCGAGCCCGGGCACGACCCCTCGATATTTTTTGTGGCAGGAAGAGGAATTGGTTCGATCCACAGGGTCGTGACGCGCATCTGAATGGGAACTATGGACCTCGCCGCTCCCTCGATCGACGCTGAGTCCTTAGCCAGCGTTCTTTCCGAGATCGCCGAGGCCGCCTCGGAGACGTTCGAGCTCCAGGAGGTCTTCGACCGGGTCGCGACCTCCGTGCGCAGGGTTATCCCGTTCGACCACATGGGTGTCGTCCGGATCCTCGACGGCGAGTGGGCGGTCAAGCACGCGACCACCCTCGGCGCCGCCTGTGGCGCAGGATCGGAGGCGGGGGCGGCGGAGCGGCGATCGGGGCCCCCTTCCGAGGAGCCGTCCTGCACGGAGCCCCGCCCCTTGACGAGTTGGTCACCGCGTCTTCGTCCCCGGCCCGGGTCCATCGCCCGAATCGACGATGCCAAGACCCAGCTCGATCCGGCTTTTCCCGGGGACGCCGAGATCCTCAAGGCGGGCGTACGATCGACCCTCTGGGAGCCGTTCCGCACCGGGGGAGCCTTCAGCGGCGGCGTCTGGCTCAGTTCCTACCGCTCGCACGCGTTCGCCGACGAGCACCAGGAAATGCTGCGGCCGATTGCCGCGTTGTTGGGCTCGGCGGTCGAGCACTGGCGGATCTGGGACGTCGAGCGCCGCCGCCGGGACCGGCTGGACCGGATCGAGACGCTGCTGGGAATGCTCGCCGAGTCGCTCGACGTGCGCGAGGTCTTCCAGCGCCTCTCCGTCGGGATGCAGCCAATCTTGCCGCACGACATGATGTGCCTGACCGAGTTGGACGTGCGGGCCCGTACGATCTGCATCACGGCGTCCGCAGGCAGCGCCGATATCTCGCCGCCGACCCAGGCGGTCGCGCTCACCGAGCAGGAGGTGGAGCGGCGGGTGGATTTCGAAATCATTCGTGACATCCCCGCCGAGGTCGCCCCCGACACGGAGCGGCATCGTCTCATCATCTCTTCGGGCATGCGATCCTGGCTTCGGGTCCCGGTTTGGCTGTCGGGAGAAGTCAGGGGAGGCCTCAGCTTCTTTCACCGGGAGCCCTCACGCTACGGCTGGGAGGATACGGAAGTCGCGATCCGACTCGCCGACCGCGTCGCTCTGATGCTCTCGCACGAGCGGCTTGCCGAGGAGGCTCGGATTGCCGCGGAGTCCCGGGAGCGTGCCGATAGGCTCGAGGCGACGGTGGAAACGCTCGAGCGGGAATTGGAATCGCGGCAGCAGCGCCGGATCGTCGGCGTTTCGCGATCATGGAAGGAGAACCTGCTTGCTGTCGGGCGCGTGGCTTCTTCAGAAACGACCGTGCTCATCACGGGGGAGTCGGGGACAGGCAAGGAAGTGATCTCCAACATGATCCACCAAGGCTCCCCGCGCGCCGGCAAGCCGTTCGTCGCGATCAATTGCGCGGCGCTCCCCGAACAGCTTCTCGAGTCGGAGCTGTTCGGACACGAGAAGGGGGCGTTTACCGGCGCGATCGCGACCAAGATCGGCCGCATCGAGCAGGCCGCGGGAGGAACGCTGTTCCTTGACGAGATCGCTGAGATGAGTCCGATGGTTCAGGCGAAATTTCTCCGTGTCCTCGAGGAGCGTGAGTTCCAGCGTCTGGGTGGGACCCGCACGCTCAAAGCCGACATGCGCGTCGTCGCCGCCACGAACCGCGACCTGGCGGCGAGCATCGCGCGGCAGGCGTTTCGGGAGGACCTTTACTACCGCCTCAATGTGTTCCAGGTCCACATCTCGCCGCTGCGCGAGCGGCCCGACGATATTCTGCCGCTTGCCGAGGCTTTCCTCGAGGATCTGGGGAGGACCATGGGCCGACCCGCCGCGGGGATCTCCCGGGACGCGCGCGGATGGCTGCTGAGCTACCCCTGGCCGGGGAACGTCCGCGAGCTACGCAACGCGATCGAGCGGGCAATTCTGTTGTGCGACGGGGGCCTGATCACGCGCGAGCATCTCCCTTCGGCGGCGGCTCTTCCCTCGGCGGCGGCCCGCCCCGAGACGACCCCGGGCGCGGGAATCAACGGCTCGCCGAACACGGTGGCGTCGCTCCCTCCGAACGGCGTGAATCTCGAAGATGTGGAGCGTGGTCTGGTCGAGAAGGCCCTCGATCAGGCCAAGGGCAACAAGTCCAGGGCCGCCCGCCTCCTCGGTCTGACGCGCGCCCAGTTCTACTCACGCCTCGAAAAGTACGGGGTCCGCTAGGGGCTCACCGCCGCGACGCTCCGCGGGCAGGCGCGGAGAAGCCGAACAGCCTGTCCATCCCCCGCGACAAGGCAAAATCCCTCAACGTGTGAAGGGTGGGCGCCGATACCACCGATGCACACCTTGAATCCGTGATCGCCACCGACCAGGAGTCCGTCGCGTGCCCCTGCGCCCCAAGATCCTGGCAGTTGATGACGAGCCCATGAATCTGGTCATCATCGAGGAGCTTCTTGGGGATGAATACGACGTCACGACGTTGTCCGACGGACAAGCGACGCTTGACACCGCGAAGCGTCTGAAGCCGGCGCTCGTTCTCCTCGACATCATGATGCCCGTCGTCAACGGGTACGACTTGTGCCGAATGCTGCGGGCGGAGCGGACGCTCAAGCACCTCAAGGTCGTCCTCGTGTCCGCGAATGCCAAGATCGAAGAACGTGTCCGCGGATATGAGGCCGGTGCCGACGACTACATCGTGAAGCCCATCTCGCCCGACGAATTCCGCGCCAAAGTGCGGGTCTTCCTTCGACTGAAGTCCGTGGAAGAAGTGGACGAATTCCGGAGCCGGCTCCTGACCCTTCTGGCCCACGAGCTCCGGACCCCCTTGACCGAGATTTTCGCGCCTGCGGAGATGCTCTCCGGTCAGGACTCCATGAGCGATGCGGACCGTCGGAAGCTCGCGGGCATCATCTACTCGGGGGCGACTCGCCTCCATCGATTCATTGATCGTGCATCGTTCCTCGCCTCGATCCGCGGCGGACAGGTCTCGATGGAGTGTGTTGCGACAGACTGTGTTCCCCTGATCCATCAGGCGATCATGTCCGCCCACGATCGACTCGCGACTCGCGGCTGCAACGTGGAGATCGACGGCCCCTCTTCCCTTGTCACCAGCGTCCATCCGGGTCATCTCTTCACGGTGTTCGAATCGCTGCTCGACAATGCGATTCACTTCAGCAGGCGTGGGGATTGCATTCAAATTCGGATCACAGCCGATCCGATGCAGTCCTTCGTTTCCTTCATCGATCGTGGACCGGGAATCGACCCCGATCGCCTCGCAACGCTCTTCGACGGGCTCGACGTGTCCGATATCAAGCACCATTCCTCGGCGCCCGGTCTGAGCCTCGCGATCGCGCACGGCCTCCTGTCCGCCATGGGCGGGGACCTCTCGGTCGAATCCAGCCCGGGGTGCGGCTCGGAGTTCCGCGTCACGCTCCCCCGAGTCCAAGAGCCCCTCGGAGCGGTCCGGTAAGTCGCAGGAATCGCGTGCGTTCGGCCGCACGCTCGTGGGCCCCCGGTTCCCTGGGCACGCGCTCCATTCGTCCTCGGCACCGTCGCAACCTAAAGATCGCCCCCGAAGTACCGATCAGATCGGGGAATAGGGCCACTCGATACTCCCCCCGGGGGTTTTGCATGGAGCGTCCGCGCGTCCTCGTCGTCGATGATGAAAAGACGGTCCAACACGTCCTGACGACGCTGCTCCAACAGCAGGGCTATGAAACCGAGTCGGCCGGATCCGCGGAAGTGGCGCTATCGAAGCTTGACGGCGGCCCGATTTCTGTCGCGTTCCTGGATATCGTTCTCCCCGGAATGAACGGGCTCGAGCTCCTTGCTCGAATCAAGGCGCGCGATCCGGACGCGGAAGTCATCATGATGACCAGTCACGCCTCCGCGAAGACCGCCATCGAGGCTCTCCGGAAGGGAGCCTACGACTACATCGACAAGCCCTTCGAGCTGGACCACGTCGTTGCCGTCGCCGAGCGCGCGACGTCGCAGCGACGACTCCGCCTGGAGAACCGGCGCCTTCAGGAAGAGCAGGTTCGGCAGAATCAAGTTCTGCGGGAAGCCGTGAAGCGCCTCGGCTCGTTGAATTCCGCCGGCATCGGCCTCGCCGCCATTTCCTCCATCGGAAGTCTCCTCGACTTCATCGTGGAGCTGGTCTCGGACGAGCTCGACGCGGAGCGCGTGTCCCTGATGCTCGTGAACGAGCTGGGCACGGAGCTTACGATCGCCGCATCCCGCGGCCTCGATCCGAGCATCGTGACCCAGACCCGCGTGCCGCTCGGGGTGGGAGTCGCCGGCCGCGTGGCCAAGGAGGGGAAAGAGCTCTACTCGAACAGCGATCTGGAACACCCGTCGGTCGAAGCCGGGGGGCATCCCGGCGCCGAGGGTCCCTTCGCCTCCATCCCGATCTCCGTCAGCATCCCGATTCGGACGCCGACGAACGTGCTGGGGGTCCTCAACGTCACGGGCCGACGCGAGAGGCGACCCTTCACCCGGGACGATACCTCCTACCTCTCATCCCTGGCGGGCCAACTAGCCGTGGCCATCGAGCGCGCTCGCAATGCGGATGACTTGCGGCGCGCGTACGACAATCTGCGGCGCACCCAGGACCAGCTCGTCGCGACCGGACGCCTCAAAGCCATCGGCGAGATGGCCGCGGGAGTGGCCCATGATTTCAACAACCTCCTCAACGGAATCTTGGTCAACAGCCAGCTCATTCAACGCGATCTGGACCAAGTCGGTGTCCCGCTCGATCGTCTGAAGAAGCAGGCGAGCCTGGTCGAGAAGCTCGCGCTTCAGGGCGCCGATACCGTGCGGCGGCTGCAGGACTTTGCGGGACTTCGGAAAGATCGACCCTCCGAGCGGGTGGACCTCAACGATGTCGCTCGCCGAGCCGTGGAATTGACGACTCCGAAGTGGCAAGGCGAATTGGGGGCCTCGGGAATCCGAATCGAGATCGAGGTCTCCCTTCCCTCGATCCCCGCCATCACTGGGAATGTCCGCGAGCTGACGCAAGCCGTCAGCAACTTGATCTTCAACGCCGTCGAGGCCATGCCGATGGGGGGATCGATCGGGATCGCTACCTCCGTGGATGACCGAGGTGTCCGGCTCACCGTCTCCGACACGGGGTGTGGGATGAGCCAGGAGACCCGGGAACGGCTCTTTGAATCCTTCTTCACGACGAAGGCCCATGGACAAGGACTCGGCATGAGCGTCGTTCACGGGATCGTTCGACGCCTCGGCGGGGAGATCGAGATCGAGAGTCGTCCGGGGGAAGGTACGTCCATCGGCCTCGTCTTCCCACCGGCTCCTCCGCACGCGACCCCCAGCGAACTGGCGCGGTCGGCCGATTCCACCTCTCCGGCGGAACGGGGGAGGGTCCTGGTCGTCGATGACGATGAAATAAACCGGGAAATCTGCGTTGAGGTGCTGGCGCCGCTCGGCCATGAAGTCCACACCGCGTCCAGCGGGAGTGAAGCGCTGCAACGAATCACTCGGGATCGCTTCGATCTCGTGATCACCGACTTGAGCATACCAGGGACATCGGGCTGGAACGTCGCCAAGCAAGTCAAGGAAGCCTCTCCCTCCACGCGCGTCATGCTCCTGAGCGGCTGGAGCGTGCAGCAGGATCCCGAGCAGATCATGGCGGGAGGAATCGACCTGGTTCTGTCGAAGCCCGTCCAGGTCAACGAGCTGGCGCAGGCTGTGCAGAGGCTCCTCCGCGACAAGCGGCTTGGTCCTCACCCCGTGGGCGAGAAATCGAGCCAAGGCTCGTGAAGCCCCGGCGGCTCTCCCTTTTCACGATCGCAGGCCTTCTCGCGTGCGGCTGCTTCATTCCCTGCACCAACGCCACGGCTCTCACCATCGTTCGTTACCTGGACGGCGTCGGAGACGGCAGCGACGTTCCTATCGCGCAGATGAAGGCGTCCACTCCCACCGACACCACGCTCGCCAATTATGACCCGGCGCGGGACGCGTTTCCCGGGCTCTGGATTCAAAAGGGAGGCATCGGGGTGGGCGAGAGTAACCCGACCAAGTACCAGCTTTGGCGGGCCCCCGCCGCCGGATTCACGCTCAACGGCGCTGTATCCAATACGATTTGGACTGCGATGCAGAACTTCGACGTGGCCAGCGCCGGCCAGGTGGTGGCCTATCTCGTCGAGTGCAACCCCGACGGAAGTGGGTCCGTGGCGATCGATTCGGTGACCGTGACCCGGCCCGATTGGGACGTGGGCAACACGGGCACGTGGATTCAGGACACGTTCGACTTTGGAATCGTGAATTACACGCTGGGCCCAGGCAAGTCGGTCGGTTTCAAGATCATGGTTGGCGCCGCTTCGGCCGGCGACATGTGGTTCGCCTACGACACCGCGAGCTATCCAGCGCTGGGCCAGCTGACGATCCTGGCGCCGGGGATCTCGGTGACCCCGACCTCTGGGCTGACGACGACGGAGGGGGGTGGGACCGCCACGTTCACCGTGGTGCTCGACAGCCAGCCTTCCGCGAATGTGACGATCGGGCTTTCGTCGAACGACCTGACCGAGGGAACGGTGTCTCCTGCCTCGCTCACGTTCACGCCGGGCAACTGGAACACGGCGCAGACGGTGACCGTGACGGGGGTGAACGACTTCGTCGCGGATGGCAACGTGGCGTACGCGATCGTCACGGCGCCGGCGACCAGCACGGACGGGAGCTACAACGGAATGAACGCTCCGGACGTCGCGGTCACGAATACGGATAACGACACGGCCGGGATCACGGTTTTGCCGACCTCCGGCCTGACGACGACGGAGGGGGGTGGGACCGCGACGTTCACCGTGGTTCTCACGAGCCAGCCGACGGCGAATGTGACGGTCGGGCTCTCGTCAAACGATCTGACCGAGGGGACGGTGGCCCCGGCCTCGGTGACGTTCACTTCGGGGAACTGGAACGTGGCGCAGACGGCGACGGTGACGGGGGTGAATGACTTCGTCGCGGATGGCGATGTGGCCTACACGATCGTCACGGCGCCGGCGACCAGCACGGATGCGGGCTACAACGGGATGAACGCCGCGGACGTGGGGGTGACGAACACCGATAACGACACGGCGGGGATCACGGTGTCGCCGACCTCCGGGCTGACGACAACCGAGGGGGGTGGGACCGCGACATTCTCGGTGGTGCTCACGAGCCAGCCGACGGCGAATGTCACGATTGGGCTCTCGTCGAACGATCTGACCGAGGGGACGGTGGCCCCGGCCTCGGTGACGTTTACCTCGGGGAACTGGAACGTGGCACAGACCGTGACGGTGACGGGGGTGGACGATTTCGGGGTGGACGGGAGTGTGGCGTACACAGTCGTGAC